>NZ_JAOSHO010000083.1 GCF_025917275.1 Pseudomonas agronomica
GGCTCGCTCCCAAAAGGATTTCCATTACCCCACGTAAATCAGGTTTTTCCTGACGCGACACTTGTTCCATACTCCACGCAAATTCCCTCGGATGCCTCGGCCGACATGCTTGAGAACGACCCCAAGACCCCTCGCATCAACGAAGAACAGCGCTTTCGCCTGTTGATAGACGCGGTGGTCGACTATGCCATCTACATGACCGATCCGTCGGGCATCATCACCAGTTGGAACTCCGGTGCCCGGCGCTTCAAGGGCTACGAAGAGTCGGAAATCCTGGGGCAGCATTTTTCGCGCTTCTACACCGAGCAGGACCGTGCCGACGGTCTTCCGCAGCGGGCACTGGACACGGCCGTGCGCGAAGGGCGCTTCGAAGGCGAAGGCTGGCGCGTGCGCAAGGACGGCACATTGTTCTGGTCCCATGTGGTGATCGATCCGATCATCGACAGCCAGAGCGGCACATTGCTCGGCTTCGCCAAGATCACCCGCGACCTGACCGATCGCAAGATGGCCGAGGAAACCCTCAAGCAAAGCGAACAACAGTTTCGTCTGCTGGTGCAGAGCGTCACCGACTATGCCATCTACATGCTTGACCCTGACGGCCGCGTGACCAACTGGAACCAAGGCGCGCAGCGCATCAAGGGGTACCTGCCGGCCCAGGCCATCGGCCAGCATTTCTCGATGTTCTATACCCCCGAGGACCGCGAAGCGGGTGAGCCGCAGCGCGCCCTGAGTGTCGCCGCCACCGTGGGGCGTTTCGAAAAGAGGGGCTGGCGGGTGCGTAAGGATGGCACGCGGTTCATGGCCCATGTGGTCATCGATGCGATCCGCAGCGACACCGGCACCTTGCTCGGATTTGCCAAGATCACCCGCGATATCACCGACGCCACCAAGGCCCAAGAGGCACTGGAGCAAGCCCGCGAGGCCCTGTTCCAATCGCAGAAACTGCAGGCCATCGGACAACTCACCGGGGGCATTGCCCATGACTTCAACAACCTGCTGACGGTGATCCTCGGCAACCTGGAGATCGTGCGCAAGCGCATGCCCAACGAGCCGAAGCTGGCCCAGTTGCTGGATAACGCAACCCAGGGCGCATTGCGTGGCGTTTCGCTGACCCAGCGCATGCTGGCGTTCGCCCGCCGGCAAAAACTGACCTCCGAGCCGGTGGAATTGGTCGCGCTGGTGCAGGGCATCAGTGGCTTGCTGCAAAGCTCACTGGGGCCGTCGATCCATATCCAGGCCCAATTTGCCGAGGCCTTGTCGCCGGTGCTGGCCGACGTCAACCAGTTGGAACTGGCGATCCTCAACCTGGCGACAAACGCCCGGGACGCCATGCCGCAAGGCGGTCGAATACTGATCCAGGCGCAGGAACGGTTGGGCGAGGAGGTTGGAGCACCGGACAGGCAACTGGCGCCTGGACGCTATGTCTGCCTGGCGATCACCGACGAAGGCGAGGGGATGGATGAGGCGACACTGGCCTTGGCCGTCGATCCGTTTTTCACCACCAAGGGCGTCGGCAAGGGCACCGGCCTGGGGCTGTCCATGGTCCACGGCCTGGCCGAGCAGTTGGGCGGTCGGCTGATGCTCAAGAGCGAAAAAGGCGTCGGTACCACCGCTGAGCTGTGGCTGCCGGTGGCTGGCGACACGGTAGCAGACAAGCCACCGGCCATGGAAACCGCCGCGCCGCCGGTCAACGGGTTGAAGGTATTGGTCGTGGACGATGACAGCCTGGTCCTGACCAGCACCCGATTGCTCATCGAAGACCTTGGCCATCAGGTCCTCTGCGCGTCGTCGGGCGCCCAGGCGTTGGAACTGTACGAGCGCAACCAGGATTTCGATCTGGTGATCACGGACATGGCCATGCCACAGATGGACGGGGCACAGTTGGCGAAGCTGCTGCGCGACCGTCAGCCGACCCTGCCGATCATCCTGGCTACCGGGTACGCCGAACGGCTGGAGGGCTTCGCCACGCAACTGCCACGGTTGATCAAGCCGTTCAAGCAAATTGATCTGGTGCAGGTCATTGGGCAGACGATGAAATAAGTTTCCATCAGCGGTTACTGGGTGTTTTTCCTGAACCCGCGCAAGTTCATCGCGCACAGGCAGAACTGCAGGACGATCAATGCGTAGGCGTTTGTGTGCAGGCCCCAGATGACCCAGAGGATGTTGCTGACGATAAAACAACTGAACCCCGCCACTCGCCGACGGGGCTGGCGCGAGCCGATCAGCCAGGCGGCCAGCACCGTGACGGCCATCGCTGGCCATTGAACCCATCCCAGATAATCCACGCTTTTTTCCTCTTGCCTTTGATGCTCTACAGACCTTGGCGATGGCGTGAAATGCGGTTTTTTTTAGCGCTTTCAGAACGGTCCCAGTTTGAGCGGGTATTGAATGACGATGTACACCCTGTCGATGTCATCGCCGGCCTGGGCGCTGTTGGCGCGGTGGGTGACGTGGGAGAGCTGCAGCGACAGGTCCTTGGCCGGGCCTGACGGCACGACGTAGCGCAGATCGAGGTCGCGTTCCCAATGGCGACCGCCGTCGCCCTGTTGCGGGCTGAAGGTTGCGGAATCGCTGTCGAACGGATTGTAGGCGCCGCCTTGGGGGGCATGGCTGCCATCGATCCCGCTTCCCCTCACGTAGCGAGCCATGAAATTCAGGCCCGGGATGCCCAGGGCGCCCAGGTCGAGGTCGTAGCGCGCTTGCCAGGAGCGCTCGCCCGGGCCGTTGAAATCGGCATACTTGATCGAGTTGGCAAGGTAGATGGAGTCGCCGCCGACGAAATCGAAAGGCGTGTCGCCGTGGACTTTCTGATAGGCCAGGGTGAATGCCTGGGCGTCGAGCCGGTATTTGCCGCAGAGGCTGAAAGCGGTGTTGTCGATCGCCCCGGCGTTGGCCTGGCCGTGGTCGCGGGTGTAATACAGGTTGCCATCAAGGAACAGGTCGCCAACCGTCGAATGCAGGTTGCCGTAGTACTGGCGCCAGGTGTCGCTCAGTTCGGAGGCATAGAGCGCGCCGCCCACCGTGCGGCCGCTGAACAGATCGGCACCGATGAAATCGATGCTGGCGTGGCGGGTGGTCGCCCCGTAGCCGGAAAAATCGCCCCTGGCGGTGGACGCGTCCTGATTCTTGAACGCATTGAAATGGCCGGCCTGCAAATCGACCTCATCGAATTCCTGACTGGTCAGCAGGGCGCCGCCGGCGTATTCCGGTTGCAGGCGTTTGTCCGCCGTATCGAATACTGGCGTCGTCACGGTCATTTCACCGAGTGCCAGTGTGGTGCGCGATGCCTTGAGTTTCAGCGCGCCGCCGGCACTGGAATATTCATCCTCGCTGCGACCGTCGTCGTCCAGCGGCAACAACCCGGTGCCGGCATGGCCCTTGCCACCGTCCAGCTTCAAACCCAGGAAACCATGGGCGTCGACGCCAACGCCGACGGTGCCCGGCGTGAAGCCGGACTCGAATGTGGCGATGAATCCCTGGGCCCATTCCTGCTTGTAGTTCTTGCCCGACGGGCTCGGGGAGCGGTAATCGCTGTTGAGGTAGAAGTTGCGACTGAGGACGTCCAACGATGCCCCTTCCAGGAATCCCTGCGCGGTTTGTGCGGCCATCGCCGGAGCGTGTCCGGCGAGCAAGGCGAGGAGCCAGAGCGGCTTCAAGGCGGTTGTCGTTTGCTTGGCAGCGACGATGTTTTGTGAGGCGGGCGGCATGGGGCGTTTCCGTGTGAAAGCGTGTAGCGAAAAGCAGGACTAGGCGGGCAGCATCCGCGACCTCCAGGCAAACGGATTGAGGGAGGCGCGCCGGTACCGCGCGGTCTGGAATCCGCCTCCCGCTTTGAAGAGTCTGAACAGAGCGTTCCATTCTTGGTGAGGTCGCGTGGGCGTGCGAGTTAAACGTTGTTAATTGCGTTTACCTCGGCGTCGCCGGGCAGCAAGTCAGCCCATGGCTGCAATTTTCCGGGAGCAGGCGCGGGCGTGATCGACCTTGTCTGGCCGCTGGAGGGTGGGCGCTTTCTGATGAAGGTCTGATTTGCGACAGCGGTCACACGATCAACGAGCCCGACAGCACTCCAGAAAGCGGGGCCCGTGCCGACTCAAAGGGTATTGCCTATAGTTTCTGCTTCACAGGGACGCCCGCTGCCGCGACGGAACATGATCATGACCCCACCTTCATCCTCTCCAACCTTCCGGTCCCTTGGTTGCGCTGAATGCCGCGACCATGAGGCGCTGGGGTTCGATTTCACCATGGCATTCCAGCCCATCTTCAATGTCCGCACGCGGTCCGCGTTTGCCTATGAGGCGCTGGTCCGGGGCGTGAATGGCGAATCGGCAGCCCATATCCTCGGGCTTGTGAACGACAGCAACCGTTACCGATTCGACCAGGCGTGCCGTGTGAAAGCGATTGAAGAGGCCGCGCGGCTGGGGATCCTGGACATTCCCGATTGCCTGCTCAGCATCAATTTCCTGCCCAACGCCGTGTATCGGGCCGAGACCTGCATACGGGCGACGTTGGAGGCAGCGCGTCAAAGCAATTTCCCGTCGAACCGGCTCATGTTCGAGGTCACGGAAGGCGAACGGGTCGATGATCCCGACCATCTCAAGTCGATTTTCCAGGAGTACGAACGGCAAGGCTTTACCACCGCCATCGATGATTTCGGTTCCGGCTACTCCGGGCTGAACCTGCTGGCACTGTTCCAACCCCAAGTGCTGAAGATCGACATGGCGTTGACCCGAGGCATCGACCAGGACCCGGTCAAACAGGCCATCGTCGATGGGATCCTCCTTGTCGCCAATCGGTTGGGGATTACCGTCATCGCCGAGGGCGTCGAGACGCCGCAAGAAAGCGCCGCGCTGCTGGATCTTGGCATCGAGCTGATGCAGGGGTTCCTGTATGCGCGGCCAGAGATCGGCCGGCTGGCGGTGGGGCGGTTCGACTGACCGGTAGCCAGCCAACACCGGCGGCACAGGCTTGGCGTTGGCTGGCTGGTTGTCGGTGTGAGCTGCCGAGCGAAGCGAGGCTGCGATCTTTGGATCAAAAGATCGTCCGAACGCGGCCAGAGGCTTCGCCAGCTCCTACAGGGTATGTTTCAAGGTCGGGATTGTGCTGCCGGTGCTGGTGACAACGGCGGCGTCCGCGGCGGAGTCATCCGTTTCGATCCCAGCGACTCGAAGGCCGAAGCCAGTTGCAACAGTTTCGAGTCGTCATAGGCCCGGCCGGCGAACGTCAGGCCGACGGGCATGCCGATGTCCGCCATGACGCCCATCGGCACGGTGACGGTGGGCACGCCCAGGTGGCGGATGGCGAGGTTGCCATTGGCGACCCAGACACCATTGCTCCAGGCGATGTCGGCGGACGCTGGGTTGACGTCCGCATCCGCTGGCCCGACATCCGCCACGGTGGGAAAGATCACCGCATCCAGGCCCAGCCGTGCCATCCAATCCTCCAGATCGATCCGGCGGGTTTCTTCGAGGCCACGCAAACCCTCGGGCAAGGTGGGGATCTGGTCCCACGGCGTAATGCCGCGCTGGGCCATCTTCACGTACTCGTCCATACCAGCGGCCAGGTCGTCCTCGCGGTTGGGCAGGGTACCGGGGTCGTGGGGGAAAATCTGCGGGCCGTCGACGTCCGCCAGGCGATTGAGTTTCGGATCGCCGTTGGCTCGCAGGAAGTCATCGAACGCCCAGGCCGACAGGTCCCACAACTCATGGTGCAGGAATTCCTTGGACACCAGGCCACGGGTGAACACGGTCGGCGCGCCGGGACGGTCGCCCTCGCAGTTGGACACCAGCGGAAAATCCACCTCGATCACTTCGGCGCCTCGGGCCTCCAGGGCCTTGCGTGCGGCTTCCCACAGGGCAATCACCGAGGGGCGCGTGATGATGCGCTGCCCCGTCGGGCCACCGATGCCAGGTTTCTCAGCGGTGCCCGCCTCGGGATCGGCGTTGATGTACATGCGCGGAACGCCCAGGCGCACGCCCGCCAGCGTTTCCGGTTTGGCGGCAAGGCTTGGATAGGAGGCGGGACGAATCGAATCGACGGGAGGAATCGGTACCCAGGGTTGCAGGCGCCACAGGTCGCCTCGGGTCTCAGGGTCGTTTGCCACCACCACGTCCAGCACTTCGAGCAGGTCGGCCATGGTCCTGGCGTAGGGCACGACCACGTCCATCGTCGGTGTCAGCGGCCAGTTGCCGCGCACCGAGATCACCCCGCGTGACGGCGTATAGGCACACAGGCCATTGTTCGAGGCCGGGCCGCGTCCGCTGGACCAGGTTTCCTCAGCCAGGCCGAAGGCGGCGAAACTGGCGGCGGTGGCGGTGCCCGCACCGTTCGAAGAGCCCGAGGCGAACGGCGCCGTGAGGTAGGCGGCGTTGTACGGGCTTTCGGCCCGGCCATACACGCCACGCTGCATGCCGCCGTTCGCCATGGGCGGCATGTTGGTCTTGCCCAGGCAGATGGCCCCGGCGGCGCGCAGCCGCTCGATGGTGAAGGCATCGCGATAGGCGATCAGGTCCTTGAAGGCCGGGCTGCCGGAGGCGGCGGTCAGGCCCTTCACCAGGTAACTGTCCTTGGCCGTGTAGGGAATGCCGTCGAGTGGACCCAAGGTCTGGCCCGCGGCGCGACGGGCATCGGAGGCCCTGGCTTCTTCCAGTGCAGCGGGGTTGCGAACCACCACGGCGTTGAGCGCGGTGGGTGTCTCGGGGCCGTCGTAGGCGTCGATCCTGGCCAGGTAGGCCTGGACCAACTCGACCGCCGTGGTCTGGCCGGATTCGAGCGCAGCCCGTAGCTGGGCGATGGAGACTTCGGTGATTTCAATCATGCTGTGACCGCTGCGGCTGGTGAATGACGTGAGGCTAGGCTTGGTTCGAACGGAGTTCTGGTGGCTTCACGTCTTTCGAAATGGGTTCTGACATCGGGTGGAGACTGTACTACGAGCGTGACTCGAGGGCACGCCGTCGAACGAGAATAACAGCGCAACGTGGCGAGGGAGCTTGCACCCGCTGGGCTCTGTAGGAGTTGGCGAAGGCTCGGGCCGCGTTCGGACGATCTTTTGAAATTCAAGTGCCCCTGGAAAGATCGCAGCCTCGCTTCGCTCGGCAGCTCCAGGCCCTGCGGGAGCAAGCTCCCTCGCCACGGGGTTCGCGTTGTCAGCGATTAGTGTGCAGCTGGTCTTTCGCTTGTGTGCGGAAAAACCTATATTCGCGCCACTCCTATGAGCACCAACCATGACAATCAAAATCGGCATCAACGGTTTCGGCCGCATCGGGCGCCTAGCCCTGCGTGCGGCCTGGGGCTGGCCTGCGTTCGAATTCGTGCAGATCAACGATCCGGCGGGCGACGCGGCGACCCACGCCCATCTGCTCAATTTCGATTCGGTGCACGGCCGCTGGCATCGCCAGGCCGACGCCGTGGGCGACACCCTGGTCATCGACGGCCAGCGCATCAAGATCACGGCCAACAAAGCGATCGGCGACACCGACTGGTCGGGTTGCGACGTGGTGATCGAGGCCAGCGGCAAGATGAAAACCGTCGCGGTGCTCCAGGCTTATCTGGATCAAGGCGTGAAGCGCGTGGTGGTCAGCGCCCCGGTGAAAGAGCAGGGCGCGTTGAACATCGTCATGGGCGTCAACCACCAACTGTTCAAGCCAGAACAGCATCGCATCGTCACTGCCGCTTCGTGCACCACCAATTGCCTGGCGCCCGTGGTGAAGGTGATCCACGAAAAACTCGGCATTCGCCACGGCTCGATCACAACCATTCATGACCTGACCAATACCCAGAGCATTCTTGACCAGCCGCACAAGGACCTGCGCCGCGCCCGGGCCTCGGGCATGAGCCTGATCCCTACCAGCACCGGCTCGGCCACCGCCATCGCCGAGATCTTCCCCGAGCTGCGCGGACGCCTCAACGGCCATGCCGTGCGCGTGCCGTTGGCCAATGCGTCGCTGACCGATTGCGTCTTCGAGGTCGAGCGCGCCACCACGGTCGAGGAAGTGAACCGCTTGCTCAAGGACGCCGCCGAACATGAGCTCAAGGACATCCTCGGTTTCGAGGAGCGACCACTGGTGTCCATCGACTACCGCACCGACCCGCGTTCCTCGATCATCGATGCGCTGTCGACCCTGGTCGTCAACGGCACCCAAGTCAAACTCTATGCCTGGTACGACAACGAATGGGGCTACGCCAATCGCACCGTCGAACTGGCCCGGATGGTCGGCCTGGCGGGCTGAGGAACCGCGATGAAAGTCTTGTCGACCCTTGCGCCTGAAGTGCGGCAGTACTTGCTCGTCACCGGCAATTACTGGGCGTTCACCCTGACCGACGGCGCCCTGCGCATGCTGGTCGTGCTGCACTTTCACGCGCTGGGCTACAGCCCCTTGCAGATTGCCGCGCTGTTCCTGTTCTACGAGTTCTTCGGCGTGGTCACCAACCTGCTGGGCGGCTACCTGGGTGCTCGCCTGGGCCTGAACCGGACGATGAACATCGGCTTGGGCTTGCAGGTCGTCGCGCTGCTGATGCTGACGGTGCCTTCCACGTTGCTGACCATCGCCTGGGTGATGAGCGCCCAGGCATTGTCCGGCGTCGCCAAGGACCTGAACAAGATGAGCGCCAAGAGCTCGATCAAGTTGCTGGTGCCGGACGGGCAACAGGGCAGGCTCTATCGATGGGTCGCGATCCTCACCGGCTCGAAGAACGCGCTCAAGGGCGTTGGTTTTTTCCTCGGCGGGGCGCTGCTCGCCGTGCTCGGTTTCCAAGGCGCATTGCGGGCGATGGCAGCGTTGCTGGCGTTGATCTGGGTCGGTAGCCTGATCCTGCTGAAAAAGGACCTGGGCAGGGCGAAAGCCAAGCCGAAGTTTCGCGACATCCTCTCCAAAAGTCGCGCGATCAACGTGTTGTCCGCCGCGCGGATGTTCCTGTTCGGTGCCCGGGATGTCTGGTTCGTGGTGGCCTTGCCGGTGTACCTGAGCAGCGTCTTTGGCTGGGATTTCTGGAAAGTCGGCGGTTTTCTCGCCGCCTGGGTCATCGGCTACGGCGTCGTGCAGTCCCTGGCGCCGAACCTCACGGGAAAGAAGCGCGGGCAAGTGCCGGATGGACGCGCCGCGTGCTTTTGGGCGCTGGCGCTGGCGGGGCTTCCGGCCGTGATCGCACTGGGGCTGTCTCATCCAGCGGTGCTGTTGGGCGGGCTCATGATCTTTGGCGCGCTGTTCGCGGTGAATTCATCGCTGCACAGCTATTTGATCGTGGCGTATGCCAAGGAAGACGGCGTGTCACTGGACGTGGGTTTCTACTACATGTCCAACGCCCTTGGGCGGCTGGCCGGGACGGTGCTCTCGGGCTGGGTTTTTCAAGAATACGGATTGGCTGCATGCCTCTGGGTCTCCAGCGTATTCGTGCTGCTGGCTGCGCTGATTTCGTTGGCGTTACCTCGTCACGCAGTCCCCTGACCGCAAGGTTCTGTCGCCGCTTCCGATGCCCCGTTTGTCTGGCCACTGTCCAGGCCCGTCTTGACAACACCGAGGGTTGAAGGAAATACTCGGCGCAAATTCATATAGATGACTATATAAAAAGGCCAAGAATCTTATGGACGCACTGCCCAGCGATACCCGCCTGCCGCTCTACCAACGCCTGCGCGACCAGTTGGCCGAGCAGATCGCCAACAATCGCTGGCGCCCGGGGGAGGCGATTCCCACCGAGGCAGCGCTTTCAGCCGAATACGGGCTGTCCACCGGGACGGTGCGCAAGGCGATCGATGCGTTGGTTGCCGAGGGCATCCTGGAGCGCCAGCAAGGGCGCGGTACGTTCATTCGCCGGCCGCAGTTCCAGTCGTCGCTGTTCCGCTTTTTCCGTTTTCAATCCGCCTCCGGTGAACGCCGGGTTCCAGAGAGCCGGATCTTGTCGGTAGAACCTGTGGCCGCGCCTTCGGCGGTGGCCCAGGCGCTGGGGTTGCCGGTGGACGCGCCGGTCATCCGCATCGTCCGGTTGCGTCTGCTGGAGGTGAAACCGGTGCTGGCCGAAGAGATCTGGCTGCCGCGCAATCGGTTCCAGGCGCTTCTGGACATCGACCTGGGCCAGAAAGGGCCGCTGCTCTATCCGATCTATGAAGAAACCTGCGGGCAGGTGGTTGCCTATGCCCAGGAAACGCTCACGGCCGAGTCGGTCAACGAGGTCCACGCCCGTTTGCTGCAGGTCCCGGTGAACAGCCCTGTGGTGGTGATCGAGCGCCTGGCGCGGGACTACGCCGGCAACCCACTGGAGTGGCGCCGCTCACGCGGGCATGCCGAGCATTTCCGCTACAGCGTCGAGATCCGCTGACCTTGGCGGGCTAGCGGATCCTGCGGCGACCAGTCGGTTGCCGCTGTCCTTGCCATTTTGTTGTTCCTGACTGGCCTTGCAGCGGCACGGTTCGCGCTCGGCTGCCTTTCGTTCCATTTATAAGGATAAAAATCATGTTCAGCTGGTATCGCCAAATCACTTCGCGGGAGCGTAAAACGTTTTGGGCGTGTTTCGGCGGATGGTCGCTCGACGCGCTGGAAGTCCAGATGTTCGGCCTGGCGATACCGGCGCTGATTGCCGCGTTCGCCTTGTCCAAGGGCGATGCCGGATTGATCAGCGGCGTCACGCTGGTCACTTCGGCCCTGGGCGGTTGGGTCGGCGGCACGTTGTCCGATCGCTATGGTCGGGTGCGCACGCTGCAATGGATGATCTTGTGGTTTTCCTTCTTCACCTTCCTGTCGGCGTTCGTCACCGGCTTCCACCAACTATTGATCGTCAAAGCCTTGCAAGGCTTCGGCATCGGTGGCGAGTGGGCGGCCGGCGCGGTGTTGATGGCCGAGACGATCAACCCGAAATACCGCGGAAAGGTCATGGGTACGGTCCAGAGCGCCTGGGCGGTGGGCTGGGGACTGGCGGTCGGGGTCTTCACGCTGATCTATTCGTTCGTCCCGCAGGACATGGCCTGGCGGGTGATGTTCATCGTCGGCCTGCTGCCGTCGTTCCTGATCATCTGGGTGCGCCGCAACGTCGAGGAGCCGGACAGCTTCCAGCGCCTGCAAAAGGAACAGGCCATCCCGCAGAGTTTCTTCAAGTCCCTGGCCGGCATCTTTCGTCCCGAGTTGATTCGCGTCACGTTGTTCGGCGGGCTGCTCGGGTTGGGCGCCCACGGCGGCTATCACGCGGTGATGACCTGGTTGCCGACCTTCCTCAAGACCGAGCGCAATCTGTCGGTGCTCAACTCGGGCGGCTACCTGGCGGTGATCATCTTTGCCTTCTGGTGCGGCTGCGTGGTCAGTGGCTTGTTGATCGATCGCATCGGCCGGCGCAAGAACATTCTGCTGTTCGCGCTGTGCTGCGTGATCACCGTGCAGTGCTACGTGTTCATGCCGCTGAGCAATACCCAAATGCTCTTCCTGGGCTTTCCGCTGGGTTTCTTCGCGGCGGGCATCCCGGCAAGTCTCGGGGCGTTTTTCAATGAGCTGTACCCGGCGGACGTGCGCGGTGCCGGCGTCGGTTTCTGCTACAACTTCGGCCGGGTGCTGTCGGCGGTGTTCCCGTTCCTGGTCGGCCACATGAGCGATTCGATGTCCCTGGGCTCGGCCATCGGCATCGACGCCGGCATTGCCTACGGCGTGGCTGTGCTCGCGGCGCTGTGCCTGCCGGAAACCCGAGGCCGGAGTCTGGAGGCCACTGCGCCAGCGGCGTCCGACCTGGCACCCGGCGGCGAGCGCGCCCGGGCCTGATTATTTCTTATTTACGCCAGATGAAGACTCATGGTTGATTTCACCAAGACGCCAATTACCGGCATCGATTGCCACGCTCATGTGTTCAGCCGGGAGCTGGAGTGGGCGGCGGTGCGGCGCTACACACCGGACTACGACGCCACGCTCGGGCAATACCTGGAACACTTGCAAACCCACGGCCTCAGCCACGGCGTGTTGGTGCAGCCGAGCTTTCTCGGCACCGATAACCGCTACCTGCTGGCCGCCCTGCGTCAGGCGCCGGAGCAGTTGCGCGGGGTCGTGGTGGTAGAGCCGGGTATCAACCGCGCGACGCTGGAACACATGGCTCGGCTGGGGGTGGTTGGCGTTCGCTTGAACCTGATGGGCAAGGCCTTGCCCGATTTTCGCGAAGCCGCCTGGAAGGAATTGCTTGGCCAGCTCGCGATACTGGGCTGGCATGTGGAATTGCATGCCCCAGTGGCGGAGCTGCCACGCTTGATTCGTCAGTTGATTCCGTTTGGCGTGCAGGTGGTCATTGACCATTTCGGTCGCCCGGATGCCCGTCTGGGCGCTGATCAACCGGGTTTTGCCGAATTGATGGCGCTGGGGCTGGGTGGACAAGTATGGGTGAAGATCTCGGGCATCTATCGGCTGGCGGGGACGGACCGGCAGAACCTGGAATTTGCCCGCGCCGCGCTGGCCTTGCTCGAGCAGAATTTCGGCCGCCATCGCCTGGTATGGGGCAGTGACTGGCCCCATACACAACATGAGGCCAGCGTCGGCTTCGATACCGTGATGCAACAGTTGCGGGCGTTGGAGTGCGCGGGTCCGCTCATGCGTGCACTGATGGTCGAGACACCGCGTGCATTGTTCGGATTCTGATGCCAGTGGAGGTGCCGTCGTATTTTCCTGAACTCGTGGGTTGAATAGAGATCTAGAATCCATTGCCGCTGCATGAAAAAATCCGCGCCGGAATATCAGGGCAGTTATCCGGGCCGGGATCGCGCCTCGGGTTTTTGACCGCAGGCGCTGTATGGCAGGCATTCAGCCAGGCGGATTGAGGATCACTAATGTCGAATATTGAAGCGTTTCCCTTGGAGACGCGCACGCCGAGTGAATACGAAAGCCTCGTGTCGATGGGCGCCAACGCGCTCGACGCGATTCCTGGCGCCGTGTATCTCTGCGACCGCCAGGGCTGGCTGGTCCGCTACAACAGCGAGGCAGAAGCCCTGTGGGGCCGCACGCCGTTATTGGGGGAGGGCGGAGATCGGTTCTGCGGCTCCTATCGGCTTTACCTGCCCGACGGTACGCCGCTGGCGTTCGAAGATTGCCCGATGGCCTCGGCGCTTGAAGACGGCGCGGCGACGCGTAACCAGGAAGTGCTCATCGAGCGTCCGGACGGGACGCGGCTCGTGGCGTTGGTGAATATTCGCGCCCTGAAGGATTCCCAAGGAACCGTCCAAGGGGCGATCAATTGCTTCCAGGATGTCTCCGCACATCACGCCTTGGAGCAAGAGCTGCGGCGCAAGAATGCCGACCTGGAAGACTTCTTCGAAAACAGCGCCGTGGGCCTTCACATCGTCAGTGGCGACGGCATCATCCTGCGCGCGAACAAGGCCGAATTGGCCCTGCTGGGGTATCCGGCGGACGAATACATCGGCCGGCCCATCGCTGATTTTCATGTCGACGAGCCGGTCATCGGCGACATCCTGGGCAAATTGAGCAGTGGCGAGTGCCTGGAAAGCTACCCGGCGCGGTTGAAGGCCAAGGACGGTTCGATCAAGTACGTCACCATCACCTCCAATGGCCGGTTCGAGGACGGCAAGCTGTTCAATACACGTTGCTTTACCGTTGACATGACCTGTGTCCACACGGCCGAGGCGGCGCGCCAGGAGAGCGATGACCGGCTATCCGCGACGTACGAAGCGGCGACGATTGGCATCGCCGAGGCGGGGGCGGATGGCCGTCTGCTGCGGGTGAACGATGCCCTCTGCAACATGCTCGGTCGCTCCCGCGAAGAACTGCTGGACATGACGTTCCTGGACTACACCCACACCGACAGCCACGACCAGGACGCGGCCTTGTATGCCCGCCAGGTGGCGGGCGAGCTGGACCATTACGTGCTGCGCAAGCGCGCCTTCAAGCCTGATGGCGAGACCGTCTACCTGGACATCCACAGCTCCTCCGTCCGGGACACGCATGGCGGGTTCCGCTATGGCGTGCGGGTGCTCCAGGACGTCACGCTGGCGCGGCGCATGGAAAACCAGATACGTGACAGCGAACGGCACATGCGCAATCTGCTCGAGGCGTTGCCGGCGGCGGTGTACACCACCGACGCGCAAGGCCGTATCACCTTTTTCAATCGGGCGGCCATCGAATTGTCGGGGCGTACACCTCAGTTGGGCGATCTTTGGTGCGTGACCTGGAAACTGTTCAACACCGACGGAAGCTTCCTGCCCCACGACCAATGCCCGATGGCGGTAGCCCTGAAGGAAAACCGGGCGATACGCGGGGTAGAGGCCATCGCTGAACGCCCCGACGGCAGTCGCGTACCGTTCACGCCATACCCGACGCCGCTGCACGATGCGGAAGGCAACCTGGTGGGCGCCATCAACATGCTGGTGGACATTTCGGAGCGAAAGCAGGCGGAAGACCGGCAGAAAACCTTGATCGACGAGCTCAACCATCGGGTCAAGAACACCCTCGCCACCGTGCAGTCCCTGGCGGGGCAAACCTCACGCAACGCAGAAAGCGCCAAGGAGGGCTACAACCGCTTCGAAGCGCGGCTGCTCGCCTTGTCGCGTGCCCACGACCTCCTGACGAGGCGGCATTGGGGCCATACGCCCCTGGCGTCACTGGCCCAGGAAGTACTGCTGCCGATCTTCGGCGCCGAGCCCGGCCGTGTCACGATCGAAGGCGATGGCATCGATGTCGATACCCGCGTAGCGCTCAGCCTCACGATGACCCTCAACGAACTGGCAATCAACGCCCTCAAGTACGGCGCGATGTCCATCGAGACAGGCAGGCTTTCCGTGAATTGGAACGTCCAGCCACAATCGAACGGAACCTTGCTGACGCTGGATTGGCGTGAGCAGGGCGGCCCGCCGGTGTCACCGCCGGAACGCGAAGGGCTGGGATCGCGTCTGATGAAGCGCTGCATCGAACGCGACCTGGGCGGGGTATTCGTGCTGACTTACGCGCCTGAGGGCGTCCTCTGTCGCTTCTCGTTCATGGTCGCTGAGCATTCGGCATGACCCTCTTTGCTGGGATCAGGGTCCTGTTGGTGGAGGACGAAGGCACGGTTGCGATGTTGATCGAGGAAATGCTTGAGGACCTGGGATGCACTGTGGTGGCGTCCGTGCCACGGCTCGCTCCGGCCCGGGAGAAGGCGGGCACCTTGGAGGTCGACCTGGCGATCCTGGACGTCAACCTCGCCGGGGAACGGGTGTTCCCGGTGGCTGAAATCCTTCGTGGTCGTGGGGTTCCTTTCCTGTTCAGCACTGGATACGGCGCGAGCGGCCTGCCCGAGGAATTCGCCCAAAGTCCCGTTTTGCATAAGCCGTTTTCAGAAAGCGAATTACAGCTGAAGATAGCGCTGACCTTAAAAAAACAAGCACGGTTCAAGGAGCAACCATGAGTTTGTACGGCCAATACGATGCGCAGAATATCTTTGCGATGATCCTTCGCGGCGACGCACCCGCCTACACGGTTTACGAGGACGCCGATGTATTGGCCTTCCTGGATATTTTCCCCCAGTCGCGCGGACATGTGCTGGTGATTCCCAAGGCCTCCCAGGCGCGCAACATTCTCGAAGTGGAACCCGCGGTCCTCGGCACGTTGATGGCGGCCGTGCAACGCCTGACCCGCGTGATCGTTGACGAGTTGCAGCCGGACGGCGTGCAGATTGCCCAGTTCAACGGCGCGCCGGCGGGGCAGACGGTCTATCACATCCACGTGCACATCATTCCGCGCTGGGAAGGCCAGGCGCCTGGGGCGCATGGGCAAGGGAAAGCCGATCCACAGGAGCTTGAGGCGTTGCAGGCGCGATTGGTGGAGCGGATTCGTTCACA
>NZ_JAOSHO010000830.1 GCF_025917275.1 Pseudomonas agronomica
GTCCGGGGCGAAATACACGCTGGTCCCGGTGTTGCGCTTGCCGACGGTCCCGACCACTTCCAGCTCGGTGGCCTTGTAGCCATCGGCGAAGGTCATCTGGTATTCGTTGCCATCACGCTTGACCCGCACCCGCACCTGGGTCGACAAGGCGTTGACCACGGAAATACCCACCCCGTGCAGACCGCCGGAGAACTGGTAGTTCTTGTTGGAAAACTTGCCGCCGGCGTGGAGCTTGGTGAGGATCAGCTCGACACCCGACACGCCCTCTTCAGGGTGAATGTCCACCGGCATGCCGCGGCCGTCATCGCTGACTTCCAGCGAGTGATCGGCGTGCAGGATGACCTGCACCGACTTCGCATGCCCGGCCAAGGCTTCGTCGACACTGTTGTCGATAACTTCCTGGGCGAGGTGGTTCGGCCGACTGGTGTCGGTGTACATGCCGGGGCGCTTGCGCACCGGGTCGAGGCCCGAGAGGACTTCGATGGCGTCTGCGTTATAAGAGCTAGCGCTGGGAGTGGCCATGGGGTCTCGTCGTCAGTGTTCAATGAAAAAGGGGCGATGGGTTCACAGCGACGTGAAGTCGATCGCCTGGTACAAATCGGCGCCAATGCCGGCAAAACTCAACAGCGCCGGCAACTGCTGGGCAAACCCTTGGAAACTGTGGTCGCCGCCGGCCTGGATGCGCAAGGCACAGGCGCGGTAATACTGCTGGGCGTGGCGATAATCCAGCGTTTCGTCACCGGTTTGCAACCATACCTGATACCGCTGTGGATCCCGGGGCGCCGGCACTTCCAGCTCGGCCAGGGCCTTCACGTGGTCGTGGGTCAATTCCCAGGTTTCGTCGGTGTACAAATTCTTCTGTGTCCCCAGATACCCGTCGAACATCCGATGCGGGCTCACGGCAGGATTGACCAACAGGGCCTTGAGCCCGTGGCGCTCGGCCAAGTGAGTCGCATAGTAGCCCCCGAGCGAGCTGCCGACCAGCAGCGGCCGCCCCAGTTCTGTAATGGCCTGTTCCAGCTGACCGATGGCCTGGCGGGGGTGGTGATGCAGGGCCGGCACCTGTAGCTGGTCGCTGAGGCCAAGGCGTGCCATCACGTCGACCAGTTGGCAGGCTTTGGTCGACGCTGGGGCGCTGTTGAAGCCATGTATATAAAGGATCGAACCCGACATTGCCGACTCCCTGGGTGTTGGGCAAATGCCGGAGTTTACAGGGAGTTTGTAGAGGTTTGGAGGATGATCAGACTGTTATTAGGACAAACGCAAAACTTGTTGGCGAGGGGATTTATCCCCGCTGGGCGCGAAGCGCCCTTTCAGCCGGCCAGTCTCCCCAAGCGTCCCGATCCTATTGTGGGAGCGAGC
>NZ_JAOSHO010000831.1 GCF_025917275.1 Pseudomonas agronomica
ACGGGGATAAATCCCCTCGCCACAGGAAATTCCCCGTGCCCTGGCACCCCATCCCCCCTAAAATACCCGCCATTCCCGATCCGCCCGCCCGAGGCCGCTTTTTCATGTCTGTCACCGCAACTCCCGCCCGTCCCGCGCCGGATCACCACGCCCAGTTCATCGCGCTGCTGCAGGCCAGCCTGGCGCAGAACGCGTTCATCAAACTGGTGCTGGCCAAGTACGTCGGTGACGAAACCGATCTGCAGCGGCTGATCATCAAGCAGCTCACGGTCAAGGATCAGCCTTGCCTGTCCTTCGTCTATCGCTACAAGACCCGCGACATCACCAAGAATTTCCCGCTGGCCGACGGCGTGGATACCATCGCCGCGCTGTTGCCGGCTTCGTTCAAGAACGCGCATTTGCTCGCGATCACCGACGAGGCGCAATTGGAGTACAGCAAGAAGGGCAAGAGCTCGCTGTTCAAGAGCAAGCCCCAGCAACTGCGGGAGGTGCCATCGACCGAGCACAACCGCGAGAAGAACCGCTTCCTCGACTTGAGCCGGCCATTCCTGGCGGACCTGGGCGTGACCAACCACAAGCACGAACTGATTCCGGCAATGTCGCGCAAGTGGAAGCAGATCAACAAGTTCATCGAGGTCTTCAGCCATGCGCTGACGTCCTCGCCACTGGCCCTGGACAAGCCGGTGCGGGTCTCGGACTTCGGCTCGGGCAAAGGCTACCTGACTTTCGCCATCCACGATTACCTGCGCAACACCTTGCAGGCCGAAGGCGTGGTCACCGGTGTCGAACTGCGCGAGGACATGGTCAGGCTGTGCAACGAAGCTGCCGCGCGGCTGGAGCACCCGGGCTTGAGTTTCCAGCACGGTGATGTGCGCAGCGTGGCGCCAAGCGCGGTGGATGTGATGATCGCCTTGCACGCCTGCGACATTGCCACCGACTACGCGATCCACATGGGCATTCGCTCGGGCGCCTCGATCATCATGTGCTCGCCGTGCTGCCACAAACAGATCCGCCTGCAGATCCAGAGCCCGGCGTTGCTCAAGCCGATGCTGCAATACGGCCTGCACCTGGGCCAGCAGGCGGAAATGGTCACTGACAGTTTGCGAGCGTTATTCCTCGAAGCCTGTGGCTACGAGACCAAGGTGTTCGAGTTCATTTCCCTGGACCACACCAACAAGAACAAGATGATCCTCGCAGTCAAGCGTGCCGAACCGGCGGATCCCGCCGAACTGCTCGCCAGGATCGAAGAACTCAAGGCGTTCTATCACATCACCGAGCACTGCCTCGAAACGCTGCTGCGGGCGGATGGCTACCTCGCTTGACAACACCGGCCTGAACCTTGTGGGAGCGAGCCTGCT
>NZ_JAOSHO010000832.1 GCF_025917275.1 Pseudomonas agronomica
CTGTGGGAGCGAGCTTGCTCGCGATAGCGATCCTTCAGCCGACGCGGATGTTGGATCAACCCTCACTTCCACAAAGGATCAGGGTTCGAGGCCGATGGGGAAGAACTCGCCACCACTCCACACGCCCAACCAACGCTGCCCGTCGATCTCGCGGCTGACCGCCAGCTCCACCAGTTGGTAGAACACGTTGCGATGGATCAAGGCTTCGAGGTTGCTGCGCATATGCACGTAGGGAGCAGGCTCTTGGGTCTGGGGATCGATCACCACGCGCATCGGATGTTCCGGGCCGGCTTCGGTGGTTTCGTCGACATTGGTGGTAAAGCGCAACAACTGCGTTTCCCCCTGCCCTTCGACTTCAAGGATCACCGCCACGAACGGCGCGTCATCGACCTTGATGCCGACTTTTTCCACAGGGGTAATCAAAAAGTAATCATCGCCATCGCGGCGAATGATAGTAGAGAACAGCTTGACCATCGGTTTGCGCCCGATGGGCGTGCCCAGGTAATACCACGTGCCATCCCGGGCGATGCGCATGTCAATGTCGCCGCAGAAGTCAGGGTTCCACAAGTGGACCGGAGGCAGGCCTTTGGTCTTGGGGATCTGCCCCAGCAGGTCATTGGCTTTTTGCGGTCCACTCATGGTGCCTCCTTCTGTTTATTCGTCGCTCATCCCCAGCAGGCTGCGGGCGTATTCACGCAACGGCGTAGCGATGAGGTCTTGTGGCTGCTTGTCGTGCAACGTCAGCAAACCGCCACGGCTCTTGATGCGTGCAGTATCAATCAAATACTGGGTGCTGGTCTCGATCAACATGATTTGAATCACGCTGGTGTCGACGCCCAGGCGATCCACGGCCTCCTCATCCAGCCATTCGTCGGTGTTGCCTATGCGGTTGTCGGCCTTGGCGAAGCGGGTGTAAAGCAGGTAATGGGCGCCGGCGGCACGCGCTTCGCCCATCGCCTCGTCGAGGCCTTCCGGAACTCGGGCGCGACGAACCATCGGGAAATATTCGATGAAACCGTTGAAGGCTTCTTCAGCCACGACGTTGGGCCGCGGATAGGCGCTGCCTGGCGGAGCAAAAGCGCCTTGGGCGATGTAGATGAAGGAATCCGGCTGGATGCGCAGGTTGTTCACACGGCGACTGTCGCTATGGTCCAGCAGGCCGGCGTCGCTCATGTGATAACGAACGCCCTCCCCCATGTCGCTGACATTCATGCAGCCACCAAGCGTCAAAACGGTCAGCAGCAAAAACAGGCTACGCATCCTATCCTCCAAAAACCGGTGACGGAAAACCGGCGAATGGCCGTGGGATGCAGCTTTTGCGCCAGCTTGATGGGGGGAATGGTTCATTATTCC
>NZ_JAOSHO010000833.1 GCF_025917275.1 Pseudomonas agronomica
TCACACGGCCATCGGTCCCGACACGAAACAGGCCGCCGGAACGCCGCTCGACAGGCAGGTCTTCGCCCTGTTCACCGATGTTGTTCTGCATGGTACCGAGCCAGAGCTGGCCCAAGGCGTCGCAGCGGGCTTCGTTGGCGCGGTTGCCTGGCTGCGGATCGGCCATGCACAACAGCTTCAGGCGCGGCTGCAACCCCGGCGAGTCGAGATCCAAGCGATAGACACCACTGCTCAGTGTCACCAACGCGTCGCCGCTCTGGGTCGGGATAAACGCCGAGACGTGTTCGGGCATCTGCCAGATCTGCACGTTCGCGCCGATCAGCCGCAGCGCCTGCTTGCCGGCGATATCGACCCAATACAGCGCCTGGGTCGGCTCATCCCAGAATGGCCCCTCGCCCAGCTTCGCGCGGTGTTCCGTCAAGGCTGTCCACTTCATTGAAACCTCCTGTTCCCCGGTGTCCCGGCGTTATCTGTCCGACCGGCCATGACATTGGGGTAAAAGCGCTTGATGGCCAGGTCTGCGTTATCGATCAAGGTCATGCAGGCCCAGACGCCTCGAGTCGCATCCCGGGCGGCGATCGCCTCGGCAATGTCCTTGTGGATCGGCAAAGTCCGGCGCAGTTCGTCCGGGTCGGCCGCCGACACCTCGAACGAAACCGCCAGCAACGCGCCCAAGGCCGGGACCATTTGTTCGATGAATTGATTGTGGCTGGCGGCAAGAATGCATTCATGGAAGAACTGGTCAGCGCGGTTGTAATCCGCGCCGCTGTCCACCGCCCGCTCCAAGGCATGATAGGCCACGCGGATCGCCTGCACCTGCTCGGCCGTTGCCCGTTCGCAGGCCCATCTCACGGCCATGGGTTCGATGGTGCGTCGCAGGTCCAACAGGTCGTCGACAAAGTTTTCCGGCAGGCCGCTGCGTGACAGCCAGCCGACCACTTGCGGATCAAACAGATTCCACCGGCGCACCGGCAGCACCCGCGTGCCGACCTTCGGCCCGACCTCCAGCATGCCTTTGGCAACCAGCGTCTTGATGGCCTCGCGAATCACCGTGCGGCTGACGCCCAGTTGTTCGCCAAGGTCTGCTTCGACCTTGATGGTTTGCCCAGGCTTGACCTGGCCGGCGGCGATCCAGCCGCCCAGCCAATCGACGGTCGACGCGTGAAAACTGCTGGACATGAGTACCCCGTGGGCGTTTTTGTTAGGCGCCCACGCTAATCATCATATGATTGGGTGTCAATTTGAATTTTGCATAACCATTGCGGGAGCGGGCTTGCTCGCGAACGCGGTGGGTCAGTTGAGAAGGTGTTGGATGTACCGACGCCTTCGCGAGCAAGCTCGCTCCCACAG
>NZ_JAOSHO010000834.1 GCF_025917275.1 Pseudomonas agronomica
ACGAGCGCTCAACGCTCGAACAACTCCAACTGCTCAAACCCGCCCCGCAAATCCTCCAACCGTACCCCTATCCCCAATAATCTCACCGGCTTGCCGCCCCGGTTGAATGCCTGGGTCAACAGCAACTGGTAACTGCCCAAGTCCCGCCCTGCCCCGGCCTGCTCCAGGGTGGTCTGGGTAAAGTCATGGAATTTCACTTTAACGAACGGCTTGCCCGGCCGGTAACTGCTGTCGATCCGTGCCATGCGCCCACTGAGGGTTTGCATCAACTCCGGCAGCTTGTCGAGACAGCTTTTCAAATCGGGCAAGTCGACGTCGAAGGTATTTTCCACGCTGATGGACTGTCGCCGGCTGTCGTTCTGCACCAGGCGCTCGTCGATCCCACGAGCAAGACTCCAGAGTCGCTCACCGAAACTGCCGAATTCGCGCACCAGCGCGAGCTTGTCCCACTGGCGCAAGTGCAGGCAATCAACGATACCCAGCCTGTTCAGTTTATCGGCGGTGACCTTGCCAACACCGTGGAGCTTGCTCACTGGTAGCGCCGAGACGAAGTCGTCCACCTGATCGGGGGTTATGACGAACAAGCCGTTGGGTTTCTTCCAGTCGCTGGCGATCTTGGCGAGAAACTTGTTCGGCGCGACGCCTGCGGAGACGGTGATGTGCAGTTGGTTGGACACACGCCGACGGATGTCCTGGGCGATACGCGTGGCGCTGCCGCCAAAATGCGCGCTAGCGGAAACGTCCAGGTAAGCCTCGTCCAGGGACAGCGGCTCGATCAGGTCGGTGTAGTCGCTGAAGATTGTGTGGATTTCCTTCGACGCTTCCCGATAGGCCTCCATCCTCGGCTTGACGATGGTCAGGTCAGGACAGAGTTTCAGGGCATGGCCGGAAGACATCGCCGAACGCACGCCGTAGGCCCGCGCTTCGTAGTTGCACGTGGCAATCACACCTCGCCGGTCCGCCGAACCGCCAACCGCCAGGGGCTTGCCGGCCAGCCGCGGATCATCGCGCATTTCGATAGCGGCATAGAAGCAGTCGCAGTCGACGTGGATGATTTTGCGTTGCGTCATAAAAGAAGCGGCATATGGGACCAATCGGAGCGCCAGTATCGCATTCGGACCTGTATATAGCACCAGTAGTTTGAAATATCCTTCAGCAAACCTGGAAAATGCCTACGTAAATTTATTTCCTCAATCACACCGAATCCGCCAATAGAGTGCGAACCCTTGCCAGGCGTGCGTCACAGCGCTGCCACACACCCTTCCTGAAAGCTAACCGCTTGAAGCGGAACAGGTTTTTCCGGGCAAGGGGTTGACAGCCCGCCAATCCTCTGTAGAATGCCGCCT
>NZ_JAOSHO010000835.1 GCF_025917275.1 Pseudomonas agronomica
GGTCCAGGTCGGTTTCAGATCGTGGTCAACGCCCGCAACCGTTCGATGTCGAGGATTGCGATTTCGCCATAACTCAGGTGAACAATGCCCTGCCCCTGCAAATCCTTGAGGATCTGGTTGGTGGTCTGGCGAGACAGGGAAAGCATCAGTGCCAGTTGTTCCTGGGGCAACTGCAAGATCCGGCGCGCCGGTTCGATTTCACCGTAGCCTTCGGCGATCATCAGCAGGCGGTGGGCCAAGCGGGCCGGGGCGGGCATCAGGCTCAGGTGTTCGAGATTGATGAAAGTCAGGCGCAGTTTGTGGCTCATCAACAGGGCAAGATGACGCCAATGAACGGGTTGTTCTTCCAGAAAGGCCAATAGCGCAGCCTGCGGCAAATGCAGCAACGAACATTGGCCGACGCCCACCGCATCATGGGTGCGCGGCTGACCATCAAACAGGCAGATTTCACCAAACCAGTGGGGTGACTCCACCACGCTCAGCAGCGCTTCCTTGCCCTGCTCGCTGACCGCGCCGATACGCACCGCCCCTTCGAGCACCGCGTACAAGCCACACGGCGCATCGCCGCGCTGGAACAGCCGTTGCCCCGGCGCCAGTCGGCGCACCCGCGACATGCCCAGCAGGCTATCCTGAAACTCGGCGGGCAAATGGCTGTACCAATGTCCGGTCAGCAGATGCGTGTGCCAGGGGTGCAAATTCATGGAAACTCCGGGACAAGTGTCGGCTAGCTGACAGAGCGCCTGGTGAAACCCGATCATCATGCAGGCATCACCTCAGGAGGAACAACAATGAAAAGCCTCGTCGATCACCTCAGTCAATACGCGGCCTACCACCGCGACCCGCGCAACATCGCCAGTCACTTCATCGGGATCCCGCTGATCGCCGTCGCCGTCGCCGTGCTGCTGTCACGGCCCGGATGGCCGGTCGGCGCGATCCTGGTTTCTCCGGCGCTGCTGGTGGCGATGGCGAGTGCCTGGTTTTATCTGCGCCTGGAACTGCGCCTGGGCGTGCTGATGAGCGTGCTGCTGGGGCTCGCCATCTGGCTGGGCCAGGTGCTCGCGGGGCAGAGCACAGCGATCTGGTTGTCCAGCGGACTGGGCATGTTCGTGGTGGGCTGGGTGATCCAGTTTGTCGGTCACTATTACGAAGGGCGCAAACCGGCGTTCGTCGATGACCTGACCGGGTTGATTGTCGGGCCGTTGTTCGTAGTGGTGGAAGCGGGCTTCCTGTTGGGGCTTCGCGGTGACCTGAAACGCGCCATCGAGGAGCGCGCCGGGCCGGTGGCGTTGCGTAACCAGCGCTCGGTGGCCTGAAAGCTACGCAATGCTGATAGCGGTGGGATACCT
>NZ_JAOSHO010000836.1 GCF_025917275.1 Pseudomonas agronomica
GGCCGGTACGCACGGTGATGCGCTCGCCGTAACTCACTTCCAGGGCCGGGCTGTGCTCGAAGATGCGCACGCCATGGCCGGCCAGCGCCTTGGCTTCGCCCAGCAGCAGGTTGAGTGAATGCACGTGCCCGCCACCCATGTGCAGCAAGGCGCTGCTGTAGGCGTCGGAGCCGATGATCTGCTTGACCTCGGATCCCGCCATGAAGCGGATTTCGTCCTTGGTGTTGATCGACTTGAAGTCCTTCTCCCAGGCCCGCAAGGTTTTTTCCTGGCGAGCATTGAAGCCCATGTAGCCATAGCCGTGGCAGAAGTCGGCGTCGATGGAATATTTGGCGATGCGGTCCTTGATGATGCCGGCGCCCAGCTCGCTGATTTCGAAGATCTGGCGCAGGCCTTCATCGCCGACTTGCTGCTTGATCTTCTCCAGGTCATGGCCGATCCCCGCCATGATTTGCCCGCCGTTGCGCCCGGTACCGCCAAAACCCAGGTAACGCGCTTCGAGCACCACGATGTTGGTGATGCCTTTTTCAGCGAGTTCCAGCGCCGTGTTGATGCCGGAGAAACCGCCACCAATCACCACCACGTCGGCTTCCACGTCCTGTTCGAGGGTCGGGAAGCTGAGGTTGTATTTCTTGGTTGCCGAATAGTAGGTAGGCGTTTCGATATTGATCATGGCGCAGCCTGGAAAAGTGAAAAGGGAATCACTGCAGAGCCCACGAAAAGCTCTGTACTGTTGGGTGCTATTAAGTGCCTTCCGAGCGGTAGGTGTCTTGATTATGTATGCCGCTGTCCTTGACCGTGGCTGCCAATGGACCAAATGAGTCCGGCTTGGCGCTAACGCCGAACACGAGGCACTGCCGCCAATGCTAGAATGTCGTTAATCTGTTAACTAGTTGCGACGCCGACACTCATGCCCAAACTGCGCCCATCCTTGACCCTTAGCTTGCTCCATGCGCGTGAAGCCGCCATGGGGTTTTTTCGTCCTTCGCTCAACCAGCACGGGTTGACCGAACAGCAATGGCGGGTCATTCGTATCCTGAGCCAACATGAAGAACTGGAGATCAATCGCCTGGCGGAGCTTGCTTGCATCCTCAAGCCGAGCATGACCGGCGTGCTGGTGCGCATGGAGGCGGCGGGGATGGTGGAGCGGCGCAAGGCGCATCAGGATCAACGGCGCGTGCTGGTGCGGCTGGCCGAGAAGGGGCAGGCCTGTTTTGCCTCGATGAGCCAGAGCATGGAGGCCAACTATCAGCGCTTGCAGGCGGGCTTTGGCGAGGAGAAGTTGCAGACGCTTCTTGCGTTGCTCAACGAGTTGAGAACGTTGAAGCGGTGAGTCGACGCAGC
>NZ_JAOSHO010000837.1 GCF_025917275.1 Pseudomonas agronomica
TGGCCTGCGCAGCAGGCCCATACGGTCTTGGGCCAGGGCGTCTGCTTCGCAGCCGAGCGGGAGCAAGCTCCCTCGCCACAAAAGCCCCCCTGCCCAGATCGCTACGCCCGCACCAGCATGAACACCGCCACCCCCAGGCACACCCCGGCAAACCCCACCTGCAACGCTCGCGCCGGCACCTTTGCGGAAAATCGTCGCCCCAGGATCATCCCGACGATACTCGCTGCAATGAACGCAGCCCCGACCCGGTCGATGCTCACCCCGGCATGAAACGCGCCGACCACGCCAATCAACGAAATCAGGCTGATGACCATCAAGGAAGTGGCGACGATCCCGCGCATCTGCACGTCGGTGAGTTGCTTGAACGCCGGCACGATCAGGAAACCACCGCCCACGCCCAGCAGGCCCGAAACCATGCCCGTCACCGCGCCCAATGCCGACAGCGTGGCGGTGCAGCGTGCGGTCCAGGCCAGGCGACCGGTCTGGCGATCGAGCATGCAATTCTTCTGGCCCCAACTGGCGGCACCGTGATCGCTGGGACCGGGCTGCGCGGTTTCCCGACGCAGCATGCGCGCCGCCACCAGCACCATCAGCAGGCTGAACAGGATCATCAGGATTTTTTCCGGAAGCTGGTGGGCAAAATAGATGCCCACCGGCGAGAACGCAGCGCCTAGCAAGGCGATCAATAAAGCCGCGCGATAACGCACCAGGCCATGGCGCAGCCCATCGATGGCACCGACAGCCGCCGCGCTGCCCACCGCAAACAAAGCCACCGGAGCAGCCTGGGTCATGCTCCAGCCCAGGCCCAACACCAACGCCGGCACGGCCAGAATCCCGCCGCCCGCGCCCGTCAGGCCAAGGACCAGGCCCATGACCACGCCAAAAAAACTCGCCAGTAACATTCAGGTTCTCTCAAGCCGCGCACACCTGTTGGCAGGTGCGATCGCATTTGCAGGACGCCTTGGCCCTCACTAAGCTGCGGACCATATGTTGTAAACCCCAAGCGTAGCAACCGCTTCTTCCCGCACAGGTCCGCCGTCATGCCCGCGCAGATTCAAAGCTTCCTCGATCCCGCTTCAAAGACCTACACCTACGTGGTTTATGAGCATGATGGCGGACAATGCGCGGTGGTCGACCCGGTGCTCGACTACGACCCGGCCTCGGGCCGCAGCGGAACCGCACAGGCGGATCGAGTGATCGCTTTTGTGCGCGAACATCAACTGACGGTGCAATGGCTGCTGGAAACCCACGCCCATGCCGATCACCTGTCCGCCGCGCCTTACTTGCGCCGGGAACTGGGCGGCAAGATCGCCATCGGCGAATCCATCGGGCAAGTGCAG
>NZ_JAOSHO010000838.1 GCF_025917275.1 Pseudomonas agronomica
CGCTGCCCGAGGTCAACAAGGCGCTGATCGAAGACGCCCCCCGAGTGGTGCGCCTGACGATCTGGGGCATCATCGCCTTCTTCGTTTTCCTGGTGTCGTGGGCCAACTTCGCCGTGATCGACGAAGTCACCAAGGGCGACGGCAAGGCGATCCCATCGTCCAAGATCCAGAAAATCCAGAACCTTGAAGGCGGCATCGTCGCTGAGCTGTTCGTCAAGGAAGGGCAGATCGTCGAAGCCGGCGCGCCGTTGATTCGCCTGGACGACACCCGGTTTGTCTCCAACGTCGGCGAAACCGAGGCGGATCGCCTGTCGATGTTGTTGCGGGTCGAGCGCCTGAGTGCCGAGGTTGATGACCGACCGCTGAACTTTCCGCCCGATGTGCTCAAGGCCGTACCGGGCCAGGCTGCCAGCGAGGAGTCGCTGTACATCAGCCGCCGCCAGCAATTGCATGACGAGATTGGTGGCTTGCAGGAGCAGTTGATCCAGCGTCAGCAGGAGCTGCGTGAGTTCATCTCCAAGCAGGCGCAATATCGCTCTGGCCTGGCGCTGCAACGCCAGGAAATCAACATGTCCGAGCCGCTGGTGGCCCAAGGCGCGGTATCGCCGGTGGAAGTGCTGCGGCTCAAGCGTGCCGAAGTCGAGACCCGTGGGCAACTGGACGCCACGACGCTGGCGATTCCTCGCGCCGAATCGGCGATCAAGGAAGTGCAGCGCAAGATCGACGAGACCCGCGGCAAATTCCGCAGTGAAGCGCTGACCCAGCTTAACGAAGCGCGCACCGACCTGAACAAGGCCCAGGCCACCGGCAAGGCCCTGGAAGACCGCGTGAGCCGGACCCTGGTCACGTCGCCGGTGCGCGGCATCGTCAACAAGATGCTGGTGAACACCATTGGCGGCGTGATCCAGCCGGGTAGCGACCTGATAGAAATCGTGCCGCTGGACGACACCATCCTGGTGGAAGCGAAAATCCGTCCACAGGACATTGCCTTCCTGCACCCCGGCCAGGACGCCACGGTGAAATTCACCGCCTACGACTACACCATCTACGGCGGGATGAAAGCCAAGTTGGAACAGATCGGCGCCGACACCATCACCGATGAAGACAAGAAAACCACCTACTACATCATCAAGCTGCGCACCGAGCGTAGCCACCTGGGCACGCCTGAAAAGCCCTTGCTGATCATCCCGGGGATGGTAGCGTCGGTGGACATTATCACCGGCAAGAAAACCATCCTGAGCTACCTGCTCAAACCGATCATCAAGGCCCGGTCCGAGGCGTTGCACGAGCGGTAAATAGACATTTGCGGCGCACGCGCTTTTGTGGCGAGGGAGCTTGC
>NZ_JAOSHO010000839.1 GCF_025917275.1 Pseudomonas agronomica
CGGGCGGCGATCCGACGATGCTTTTAAAAGCTTCGTGCACCGCATCAATGCACTACGAACCGCAATTGCACATGCACCTCTAGCCAAAACCAATCGACCCAGTTCGAAAAAAACCGCACAAACAAAAGCCAAAGCCCCGGAATACGGGGCTTTTAGCATCTTCAGCAACTTTTTTGTGACAAGCCATTTAAAACTGGCACGCCCCCTGCAATAGCTAGATCACTAGCCAGTTTTGGGGACCTTGGTACAGGCAGGCCGGGGATTCCCCTCTTTTATACCGGGCTCATCGAGCCCACTGTTTTGGGGGCCTTGATACAGGCAGGTCAAGGTTTCCCTTCTTTACACCCAGGGCCCTGCGCCGAGCGCGAGCCCTCCCGTTTTGGGGACCTTGGTACAGGCAGGCCGGGGATTCCCTCTTTTATTGCTCCTGGAGACGGATCTCCAGCCGCCAGCGGTCATCGACTTCGCTGCCGGCCCACTCCCCTCGCAACGGACGCGCCGCCACCAGCGTCATCAACAAACCCTTGTCACTCAGACGCACCCGCCAGTTCACGTCCTTGCCGTTGAGCTTGAGCTGGCCGTTCTGCGGCGAACCCTCAGCGTCGAACAACAGCGCCACCGAGCCGTCGATGACTTCCCCGTGCAACTTGGGTTCGTTGTTGAACCAGGCTATCAGCCCGCCGTCGATGACCTCGACCTGCTGCAGCACGTTCGGTTCGGGCGTGGTCAGGCGCCCGATCATCAGCCCGATCATCATGCCGAAAATCGCCAACGAGCCCATCACTCGAGGCATTAGCTTCGAACGTCGGTCGGTTTGCGGCGTAGAATGCCGCTCATCTTCATCTGCGGAGCCGTGCATGTTTCACGTCATCCTTTTTCAACCGGAAATCCCGCCGAATACCGGCAACGTCATCAGGCTCTGCGCCAACAGTGGCTGCCACCTGCATTTGATCGAACCGCTGGGCTTCGACATGGACGACAAGCGCCTGCGCCGCGCCGGCCTCGACTATCACGAGTATGCCACTTTGCAGCGGCATGCCGACCTGGCCAGTTGCCTGGAAAGCCTGGGAAACCCACGCCTGTTCGCTTTCACTACCAAGGGCTCGCGGCCGTTTCATGATGCCAGCTTCGTCGCGGGTGACGCGTTCCTGTTCGGCCCGGAAAGCCGAGGCCTGCCGGCCGACGTGCTCGACGCCCTGCCGGCGGAACAACGCCTGCGCCTGCCGATGCGCGAAGGCTGCCGGAGCCTGAACCTGTCGAACACCGTGGCGGTGGCGGTTTATGAGGCGTGGCGGCAGAACGGCTTCGCCTGAAGCTTTCTGTCAGCCAGAAACACC
>NZ_JAOSHO010000084.1 GCF_025917275.1 Pseudomonas agronomica
ATCGCGAGCAAGCTCGCTCCCACAGTCGTGTGTCATTTGGATATTGAGGTTGCCCATGTTCCCGGTATCGATCAAAGGTGTGCTGCAATCCCCCGAAGGCCAGATTGTGCTGATGCTCAACGAGCGGGACGAATGGGAACTGCCCGGCGGGCGGATCGAACTGGGTGAAACGGCGCCGCAATGCCTGGCCCGGGAGATTGCCGAGGAACTGGCGGTCGAGGTCAGCGTGGGAGAGCCACTGGATTCGTATCTGTTCGAGGTGATCCCAGGCAAGCACGTTTTCATCTCCACCTACCGCTGCCAATTGCTGGGCGGTTTCGTGCCGGTGATCAGTCACGAGCACAAGGAGATCGGGATGTTCGAACCGGGGCGATTGCCGGCCAATTTGCCTGAAGGCTATCGGTTGTCGATCGTCAAGGCGTTGGGGATATAGCGGGTTTGCAAGGGCCGGCAGCGAGGCTGCCAGCCCTGGACACAACCGTTGGACCGGATCGATCATCGGGTCCAAGTGGGGGTTTCAGGCGTCGGGTGCCTGATCTTTCGGTGCATCGACATCAGCTTCTGCCGCCACGTCGCCTTCGGCATCCGGGTTCAATGCTGCTTCTTCTGCGCTGGCTTTCTTGCGCTGGAGCTTTTCCTCTTTCTTCTGCTCCTTGGCCAAGTCTCTCTGACGTTTGGCGAAGGAATAATTGGGTTTGGCCATGGGCGATCCTCTGGGGTCGAAGGTGAGGTTGAGCGGCGCGTATTCTGCCCTGTATCGGGGTCGAGACGTTAGTTGGGTTTTTGTTCGGCCCACTTCGGCTGGATCGATGGCTGCCATTCGTCCAGCGCGTCGAGCAGGTTTTGCGGTGAGTCGCTCACTTGCAGCATGTCACGATGCGGCGCACGGACGAAACCCTCGCCGACGATATGATCCAGAAAACCGGTGAGCTTGCTGTAGAAACCGTTCACTTCCAGCAGGCCCAGCGGTTTGCCGTGGTAGCCGAGCTGGCCCCAGGTCCAGACTTCGAACAATTCTTCCAGTGTGCCGAGGCCGCCGGGCAGGGCGATGAAGGCGTCGCTGAGTTCGGCCATGCGGGCCTTGCGTGCGTGCATGCCGTCCACCACTTCCAGGCGTGTCAGGCCATTGTGGCCGATTTCCTTGTCCTTCAGGCTTTGCGGGATGATGCCAATGACTTCGCCTCCCGCCGCAAGAGCGGCATCGGCGACGACGCCCATCAGGCCGACCGCGCCGCCGCCATAGACCAGGGTCAGCTTTCGTTCAGCCAACGCCCGCCCCAGTGCCTGCGCCGCTTCGCGATAGGCTGGATGGCTGCCGGTGCTGGCGCCGCAAAATACACAAACAGATGCGATGGACATGCTTTACTCCGTGGTGGGTAACCGGTCCAGAGTAAAGCCTGCCCTCTATTGCGCAAGAAAATTAAACCTCGCGCTGGGGTTTTTCATAAGTGCCACTGGCGCCGCAGGCGTAGGCGGCGAGCAAGCTGCACAACAGGCTATTGAGGTTCATGACGGTCGCTCCAGAGAGTTGATGGGGCTGATCATAGGGGGTGGTCATACTTGTGGCTGGTTGATTCTGTCCATCAGGCTGATAGTCTTAAGTTGTATACAATCTTTGACACAGGTCATAGGAACTTGCCGGAAAATCAGGCAGTCTTCCCCTTTGACGGATTTTTGTTAACCATGCCTTGGAGATTCATGATGTTCGCCAAACTTGTAGCAGTATCCCTGTTGACACTGGCTAGCAGCCAACTGATGGCAGCGGAGTGCAAGACCACCATCGATTCGACCGACCAGATGTCCTTCAACACCAAGGCCATCGAGATCGACAAGAGCTGCAAGACCTTCACCGTCGAGTTGACTCACTCCGGCAGCTTGCCGAAGAACGTCATGGGCCATAACTGGGTGCTGAGCAAAGAGGCTGACATGCAGCCGATCGCCACCGACGGCCTGGGCGCCGGTATCGACAAGAACTACCTGAAGGAAGGTGATGCCCGCATCATTGCCCACACCAAGATTATCGGTGCCGGAGAAACCGACTCGGTGACCTTCGACGTGTCGAAACTCAGCGCCTCCGAGAAGTACGGTTTCTTCTGCTCGTTCCCGGGCCACATCTCGATGATGAAAGGCACCGTTACCCTGAAATAATCAGATTTCAGGTACAAAAAAAGCGCCCCCATGCAGGGCGCTTTTTTCATGCCAGGCAAAAACCCGCCCCTGTGGGAGCGAGCTTGCTCGCGATAGCGGTGGATCAGCTTGCATCGCTGCTGAATGTACTGCCGTCATCGCGAGCAAGCTCGCTCCCACAGGGGACTGCCCACCAAATGGTGGTCAAGGCGCGTACGGCATCACGCGCTTGTGCTCGGTCTTGCGATAGGTATCGCAAATGATCTTCGCGGCTTCTTCGCGGATCGGTTGGCCGTGCAGGAATGCGTCGATCTCGCCGTAGGTCACGCCATGGGCCGCTTCGTCCGGCTTGCCCGGCGACAAATCCTCGAGGTCGGCGGTGGGGACTTTTTCCACCAATGATTCTGGCGCGCCAAAGTCACGGGCAATGGCCCGGACCTGGTTTTTCACCAGGCCGCTCAAGGGGGCCAGGTCGCAGGCGCCGTCACCAAACTTGGTAAAGAAACCCATCACCGCTTCAGCCGCATGGTCGGTGCCGATCACCAGGCCTTGCTCGGCGCCGGCGATGGTGTATTGCGCGACCATGCGCATCCGCGCCTTGGTATTGCCCAGCACGAAATCCCGCGAGCCGGGCCCCTTGCCTTCGAATGCGAGGACTTCCTTGGCCAGTGCCTTGACCGCCGGGCCGATGTTGACCGTGTGGCGCTCATCCGGCTCGATGAAGTCGACACAAGCCTGGGCTTCGTGCTCGTCGAATTGGGTTTCATACGGCAGGCGCACGGCGATGAACTTGTACGCCGCGTTGCCGGTTTTTTCCCGCAGCTCACGCACGGCACGTTGGGCCAACAGGCCTGCAGTCAACGAATCAACGCCGCCGCTGATACCCAGCACCAGGCTCTTGAGCCCTGAATTGACGAGGCAATCCTGGATGAAGCTCACCCGGCGAGCGATTTCGGCCTTGAGGGCTGCGTCATCGGCGAACGGTGGCTGGACGTTGAGCTGTTCAGCTATCTCACGCTGTACGGCTTGCATGAATTCACTCCTTGCTTGATGTGCCAGTAAGGGCGGCAGGTACTTGGAAAACATGTCGCATATAGGCGACGAAATTCGGGTCCTTGCAGTGGGTCTTGCCGGGCTCGTCTGAAATCTTGGCCACGGGTTGCCCGTCACAGCTGATCATTTTAAGCACGATGCTCATGGGCTCCACGCCTGGAATGTCGCAGGTCAGGTTGGTCCCGATACCGAAGCTCACATTAATGCGACCACGCAACGCCCGAAAAATCTCCAGGCATTTGGGCAATGTCAGGCTGTCGGAAAACACCAGGGTCTTGCTCATCGGGTCGATGCCCAACTGGTGATAGTGGGCGATGGCTTTTTCCGCCCAGATCACCGGGTCGCCCGAGTCATGGCGCAAGCCGTCGAACAGCTTGGCAAAGAACAGATCGAAGTCTTTCAGGAAGGCGTCCATGGTGATGCAATCGGTCAGTGCGATGCCCAGCAGGCCCCGGTATTCGCGGACCCAGCAATCGAGCGCGGCGATCTGGCTGTCGATCAGCCGAGGGCCCAGTTGCTGATGGGCCATGATCCACTCATGGGCCATGGTGCCCAGGGGTTTCATGTCCAGCTCCCGGGACAGATGCACGTTGCTGGTGCCGACGAAGCGTCCGGGGAAGTCGTGCTTGAGCACGTTCACCACTTCTTCCTGGGTTCGGTAGGAGAACCGACGGCGGGTGCCGAAATCGGCCACTTGCAGCTCGGATAATTCCTCGGCGCTGGCGTTGGCGCTCAGCCAGTCGAACTTGCGATAGAGCTGTTCCCGCGCCTGCTCCAGGACTATTTCGCGATAGCGATAGCGGTTGCGCACCTCGCTGACGATGGCCAGCAGGGGCACTTCGAACAGGATGACGTGCAGCCACGGCCCGCGCAGGCGGATGAACAACTCGCCGTTCTCGATGCCGGTGTGCACGTAGCGCAGGTTGAAACGAAACAGGCCCAGGAAACGCAGGAAGTCCGGTTTCAGGAAGCTGATACGTTCCAGGAAGCCCAGCTGGTCGGCGCTCAGGCTCAGCTCGGCCAGGCGCTCGATCTGGAAGCGGATTTCCGCCAGGTACGGGCGCAGGTCCTCGCTGTTACGGCAACGAAACTCCCATTCCACTTCGACGTTAGGGTAGTTATGCAGCACCGCCTGCATCATCGTCAGTTTGTAGAAGTCGGTGTCGAGCAGGTTCTGCACGATGCGATCGGCAAACACGCTCTCGCTCATAACGGCAATCTCCAGACAAGTAGCTGCGGCGGCAGCGGCGTACGGCAGTTCAGGGTGAAGGGGCTAGTGGCGCATAACCCCCATGGATATTGCCAGTGTTTTTTGCCTCACAGTCCTTAGTGGCGAGGGGCTTTGCGTTGGCTGGCTATTGCGGTACCTCCGGGCTGTCGATCTGCTCAAGCATCCACTCAACGAACAGCCGCACCTTGGGCACCTCCGCCGAATGTTCCGGATACGCCAGGTAATAGGCGTTGGTGCTGGGCATCGCATGTTGCCAGGGGATGACCAGTTTGCCGTCGGCCAGTTCTTCTTCCACCAGGAACCTTGGCAGCAGCGCAACGCCGCAGCCGACCTGGGCGGCACGGATACACATGTAAAAAGTCTCGAAGCGCGGCCCGTGATAGCTGTGTTCGGTGTGGCAGCCCTGGTCATCAAACCAGTCGTGCCAGGCCTGGGGGCGCGAGGCATTTTGCAGCAGGACCAGATCGGCCAGTTGCGTCGGGTCGGTGAACGGCTGGTCCGGCAGGCTGCCCGGTGCGCAGACGGGCACCAGTTCTTCGCCGAACAGCTTCAAGGATTCAGTCCCGGGCCGTGAGGCCTGGCCGAAATAGAACGCCAGGTCGCTGCGTCCCTGCTGCAAATCATCGGCCTCTTGCTCACTGCACAGATCCAAGTGAATGCTCGGGTGGCGCAGGCGCCAGCCCTTGAGCCGCGGGACCAGCCAGCGAGCACCAAACGTCGGCGGCGTGGAGACCCGCAGTACTTCGGTGTCGCCTCCGTAGGATCGCAAGTAATGGGTCGACATCTCCACCTGGGTGAGGATTTTTCGTACTTCTCCCAAGTACAGATCGCCAGCGGGCGTCAGTTGCAAGCGCCGACGCACGCGACGAAACAGCAGGTGCTGGAGCAGCTCTTCCAGTTGCGCGACCTGTTTGCTGACGGCGCTCTGGGTCAGGTTCAGCTCTTCGGCGGCGCGGGTGAAGCTCAGGTGGCGGGTCACTGCTTCGAAGCACTGCAATGCTGTAATCGACGGCAAATAACGTTTATTGAGCATGACGGGGCCTTGGTTCTGGTCGCTCTGCTTGTCCCGTGATCAGGTCAGCATGAATAAACGGAATGATATCTCGCTTAAAGGTCGTTTGTTGGCAAGTCTCGGGCCAGCTACAACTACAGGTCTGATCAGCCGTGTTCGTCCGGCTGCCAACCCATTGTCTTTCGCGTGAGGAATTTACCCATGGTTGCTGCATTGCTTGATCGTCTCGGCGTCGACCCGGCCCTGTACCAGAACGGCACACAGCCTGTGCATTCGCCCATTGATGGCAGTCGCATCGGTGCGGTGAGCTGGGAAGGCGCTGCTGAAGTCGAGCAGCAGGTCAGTCGGGCCGAGCATGCGTTCGACCTGTGGCGCAAGGTGCCGGCGCCCCGTCGTGGTGAGTTGGTGCGCCAGTTCGGCGACCTGCTGCGTGAATACAAGGCCGACCTCGGCGAGCTGGTGTCGTGGGAAGCCGGCAAGATCACCCAGGAAGGCCTCGGCGAAGTGCAGGAGATGATCGACATCTGCGATTTCGCCGTCGGCCTGTCGCGCCAATTGTATGGCCTGACCATCGCGTCCGAACGTCCGGGCCACCACATGCGTGAAACCTGGCACCCGCTGGGCGTGGTCGGTGTGATCAGCGCCTTCAACTTCCCCGTGGCAGTCTGGGCCTGGAACACCACGTTGGCCCTGGTCTGCGGCAACTCGGTGATCTGGAAGCCTTCGGAAAAGACGCCGCTGACCGCCCTGGCATGCCAGGCACTTTTCGAGCGCGTGCTGAACAATTTCAGCGATGCGCCGCCGTACCTGAGCCAGGTGATCATCGGTGGCCGCGATGCCGGCGAAGCCTTGGTGGACGACCCGCGCGTGGCGTTGATCAGCGCCACCGGCAGCACCCGCATGGGGCGCGAAGTGGCGCCGAAAGTCGCGGCGCGTTTCGCCCGCAGCATCCTCGAATTGGGCGGTAACAACGCCATGATCCTGGCCCCGAGCGCGGACCTGGACATGGCCGTGCGCGCCATTCTGTTCAGCGCCGTCGGCACCGCCGGCCAGCGCTGCACCACCCTGCGCCGGTTGATCGCCCATGAATCGGTGAAAGAAGAAATCGTCACCCGCCTCAAGGCTGCCTATGCCAAGGTGCGCATCGGTCATCCGTTGGAAGGCAACCTGGTGGGGCCGCTGATCGACAAGCAAAGCTTCGAGAACATGCAGGACGCCCTGGAGCAGGCCCTGAGCGAAGGCGGGCGGGTATTTGGCGGTAAACGCCAGCTCGAAGACCAGTTCCCGAATGCCTATTACGTCTCGCCCGCCATCGTCGAGATGCCGGAGCAGAGCGACGTGGTGCGCCACGAAACCTTCGCGCCGATCCTTTATGTGGTCGGCTACAAGGATTTCGCCGAGGCGCTGCACCTGAACAATTCCGTGCCCCAAGGCCTGTCGTCGTGCATCTTCACCACCGACGTGCGTGAAGCCGAGCAGTTCATGTCGGCGGTGGGCAGCGACTGCGGCATCGCCAACGTCAACATCGGCCCGAGCGGCGCGGAAATCGGCGGCGCCTTCGGCGGCGAAAAAGAAACCGGCGGCGGTCGCGAATCCGGCTCCGATGCATGGCGCGGCTACATGCGCCGCCAGACCAACACCGTGAACTACTCGCTGGAGTTGCCGTTGGCGCAGGGGATTACTTTCGACTGATATCGAGTCGGCGGAAGTCCTCCTGTGGGAGCGAGCCTGCTCGCGAAGCGGGTTATCTGCCAACTTCCTCATTGGCTGATCCGACGCTTTCGCGAGCAGGCTCGCTCCCACATTGAATTATGAGTTTGTTAGGTTTCTGTTGGAGTCTGGCAATGCCGTTACGCGAAGAATGTCTGTGGGAAAAACTGACGCCGCAAAGGCCTGAAAACACTGCGCTCACCGGTGAAGTCACGGTGGACGTCTGCATCATCGGCGCAGGCTTCACCGGGCTGTCGGCTGCGGTGCATTTGCTGGAGCAAGGCAAGCGCGTCGCGGTGGTGGAGGCGCATCGGGCCGGGCACGGTGGGTCGGGGCGCAATGTCGGGCTGGTCAACGCCGGGATGTGGATCCCGCCGGACGACATTGAAGCCGGGTTCGGCGAGGCGGTGGGCAGCCAGCTCAACCGCATGCTGGGCGCCGCGCCGGCGTTGGTGTTCAGCCTCGTCGACAAGTACGACATCGATTGCCAGTTGCGCCGCGAAGGCACCTTGCACATGGCCCATAACGCCCGGGGCGGGGCGGACCTGCGCAGCCGCGAAGAACAGTGGAAACGCCGTGGCGCCCCGGTTGAATTGCTCACCGGCCGAGCCTGTGCCGATGCCACCGGCACCGACAAGATCGCCGCGGCGCTGCTCGACCGTCGGGCCGGCACGCTCAATCCGATGGCCTATGCCAGTGGGTTGGCCAAGGCCGCCAAGAACCTGGGTGCCCAGATGTTCGATCATTCGCCTGTCACACGCCTGGAACGCCAGGGCCAGCGTTGGTCGGTGCAGACCGCCCAGGGCTCGGTGCTGGCCGAGCAAGTCGTGATCGCCTCCAACGCCTATACCGAGGGCGACTGGACCGAATTGCGGCGCAATTTCTTCCCCGGCTATTACTATCAGGTCGCCTCGGTTCCGCTGGACGACGAGGCTTCCCGCCGCATCCTGCCGGGCGGGCAGGGCTCTTGGGACACCCGCCAGGTGCTGAGCAGCATCCGCCGGGACAAGGACGGCCGTTTGTTGCTGGGCAGCCTGGGCAACGGCAATCGCAAGCCCACCTGGTTCCTCAAGGCTTGGGCCGATCGGGTGCAGCAGCACTATTTCCCTTATCTCAAGTCGGTGGAGTGGGAATGCACCTGGACCGGTTGCATTGCCTTCACCCCTGATCACCTGATGCGCCTGTTCGAGCCGGCGCCCGGCCTGGTGGCCGTCACCGGTTATAACGGCCGGGGCGTGACCACCGGCACCGTGGTCGGCAAGGCCTTTGCCGATTACCTGTGCCATGGCGATGCCAAGGCATTGCCGATTCCCTTCGCGCCCATGCAGCCTTTGGCCGGGGTTGGCTTGCGCAGTTGCCTGTATGAAGCCGGTTTTTCGCTGTATCACGCGGGCCAGTGCTTGCGGATCGTCATCTGATTGTTGAAAAGTGTTACGGTCTGCGGCGTTTTCCCGCCCAGCATCTAGCCTGTTATGGTGCGGGTTGTAGCAGCCCTGCACCGACAGTGTGCAGTTCGGTGACGCCGGTTGTTACACAGTGGTTGCACGCCGTTTCGCGCGGTGGTTGCAATGATGGCTCATGGAGGGTTTCACCTACTTGTAAATAAGGTTGCACCTCGTGCGGTTTAGACGGTTGCACGCCCTGTGAAAAAGGGCCCGAAACAGTCGAAATAACAATAAAGCAGCGACTTTTTTCAGAATAAAAAACCGATGGCACGGCCCTTGCTCTGAGCTTTTCAGTGAAGTGAAGTCGCAGTGCCAACTAAAAAAAACCTTGGAGCACCACCTCATGTCCCAGACGTTTTACAAGAAAGGTTTCCTGGCCCTCGCAGTGGCAACTGCGCTGGGTGTTTCTGCGTTTGCTCAGGCCGACATCAAGATTGGCGTAGCGGGTCCCATGACAGGCGCCAACGCGGCATTTGGCGAGCAATACATGAAGGGGGCACAGGCCGCAGCGGACGAGATCAACGCCAAGGGCGGCGTGAACGGGGAAAAAATCCTGTTGGTCAAAGGCGATGACGCCTGTGAGCCGAAACAGGCTGTTACGGTAGCCAAGGACCTGACCAATCAGAAAGTGGCGGGCGTGGTCGGTCACTTCTGCTCCTCGTCGACCATTCCGGCCTCCGAGATCTACGACGAAGCGGGCATCATCGCAATCACCCCGGGTTCGACCAACCCGGCTGTTACCGAGCGCGGCCTGAGCGCCATGTTCCGTATGTGCGGGCGTGATGATCAGCAGGGCATCGTTGCCGGCGACTACATCGTCGACGTACTCAAGGGTAAAAAAGTCGTCGTGCTGCACGACAAGGACACCTACGGCCAGGGCCTGGCGGATGCGACCAAGGCTCAACTGGCCAAACGGGGCGTGACGCCAGTGCTGTACGAAGGTCTGACCCGTGGTGAAAAAGACTTCAGCACTATCGTCACCAAGATCCGCGGCGCCGGCGCCGACGTCGTCTACTTCGGCGGCCTGCACCCGGAAGCCGGTCCACTGGTTCGTCAACTGCGTGAGCAAGGCCTGAAAGACGTCAAGTTCATGTCTGACGACGGTATTGTGACGGATGAACTGGTCACCACCGCTGGCGGCCCGCAATTTGTCGACGGCGTGCTGATGACCTTTGGTGCCGACCCACGCCTGCTGCCAGACAGCAAGGCGGTAGTGGATGCATTCCGTGCCAAGGGCACTGAGCCGGAAGGCTACACCCTATACGCCTACGCTTCGGTACAAACTCTGGCTGCAGCCTTCAACGGCGCCAAGTCCAACAAGGGCGAAGAAGCCGCTGCCTGGCTGAAGAAAAACCCGGTCAAGACCGTCATGGGCGAGAAAACCTGGGACAGCAAGGGCGACCTGAAAGTCTCCGACTACGTGGTTTATCAGTGGGACAAGGACGGCAAATACCACCAGTTGGAAAAGCAGAAGTAAACGCGATCGGCTAGATCCCCCGATTCCATGTGGGAGCGAGCCTGCTCGCGATGGCGGAATGACAGGCGACATCTTTGTTGAATGTCCGTCCGCTATCGCTGGCAGGCCAGCTTTCACAAGGGATGTAGTGTTCTGACTGACATTGCTCCGACGTAAATCTGTATTTTCCTTAGAAGAACCGCACACTCAAGGGTGTGCAGGTTCTCACTGCGTGAGATTGCGTTATGGATGGTATTTTCCTGCAGCAACTGGTCAACGGCCTGACCCTCGGGTCGGTCTATGGCCTGATCGCCATCGGCTACACAATGGTCTATGGCATCATCGGCATGATCAACTTCGCCCATGGCGAGGTTTACATGATTTCCGCTTACCTCGCGGCGATCAGTCTGGCTCTGCTGGCATACTTCGGTATTGAATCCTTTCCCCTGCTGATGCTCGGTACGCTGATCTTCACCATTGTCGTCACCGCAGTGTATGGCTGGGTCATCGAGCGCGTCGCCTACAAGCCTCTGCGCAACTCCACCCGATTGGCACCGCTGATCAGCGCCATCGGTATTTCGCTGATCCTGCAGAACTACGCACAGATTGCCCAAGGCGCGAAGCAACAAGGCGTTCCAACCTTGCTGACAGGGGCCTGGCGCGTCGAAGTTGGCACAGGATTCGTGCAACTGACTTACACCAAGGTGTTCATTCTTATTGCAGCGTTTGCGGGGATGGCCCTGCTGACCTACATCATCAAGTACACCAAGCTCGGCCGTATGTGCCGCGCGACCCAGCAAGATCGCAAGATGGCCTCGATCCTGGGGATCAACACCGACCGGGTGATTTCCTATGTGTTCATCATCGGTGCAGCCATGGCGGCCCTGGCCGGCGTGCTGATCACCATGAACTACGGCACGTTCGACTTCTATGCCGGTTTCATCATCGGCATCAAGGCGTTCACGGCCGCGGTACTCGGCGGGATCGGCTCTCTGCCTGGTGCGATGCTTGGCGGGATCATTCTCGGCATCTCCGAGTCGCTGTTCTCCGGCCTGGTCAATTCGGACTACAAAGACGTCTTCAGCTTCTCGCTGCTTGTTCTCGTTCTGGTCTTTCGGCCTCAAGGCCTGCTTGGCCGTCCTCTTGTGTCGAAGGTGTAAGCGATGTCCTCAACCACTCAAAAAACCATTGATATCAAAAGAAGCCTGGTTGACGCGATTCTTGCCGGTCTGGTTGCCCTCATCGTGTTCGGCCCGATTGTCGGCGTAGTCCTCGACGGCTATGGCTTCAATCTGGAAGCGACGCGAGTGGCGTGGATTGTCGCCATCGTCATGGCCGGCCGCTTTGCCCTGAGCTTGTTCCTGCAAACACCCAAGGGCCTTAAAATTCTCGAGGGCTTTGAAAGCAGCGGCTCCGGGGTTCATGTCCTGCCTCCCGATTACAAAACCCGGTTGCGCTGGATCATCCCGCTGGTGATCGTCATTGCCGTGGTATTTCCGTTTTTTTCCAACTCGTACCTGCTGGGTGTGGTCATCCTTGGGCTGATCTACGTGTTGCTCGGCCTGGGCTTGAACATCGTGGTCGGCCTGGCTGGCCTGCTTGACCTGGGTTACGTGGCGTTCTACGCCATCGGTGCCTACGGGCTGGCGCTCGGTTATCAATACCTGGGGCTGGGTTTCTGGACGGTGCTACCTCTGGCGGCAATCACCGCGGGGCTGGCCGGCTGCATCCTCGGTTTTCCGGTGCTGCGCCTGCACGGTGACTACCTGGCGATCGTGACCCTGGGCTTCGGTGAAATCATCCGGCTGATCCTCAATAACTGGCTGAGCCTGACCGGTGGCCCTAACGGCATGCCGGCGCCATTGCCAACTTTCTTCGGTCTTGAGTTCGGCAAAAGAGCGAAGGATGGCGGCATACCCTTCCATGAGTTTTTTGGCATCGCCTACAACCCGGACGTGAAGTATTACTTCATCTACGCGGTGCTATTCCTTGTCGTGCTGGCGGTGCTGTACATCAAGCATCGCCTGACCCGCATGCCGGTCGGTCGTGCCTGGGAAGCCTTGCGCGAAGATGAAATCGCTTGCCGCTCGATGGGGCTGAACCATGTGCTGGTCAAGCTCTCGGCCTTCACCATCGGCGCCTCGACGGCCGGCTTGGCCGGTGTGTTCTTCGCCACTTACCAAGGCTTCGTCAATCCGACATCGTTCACCTTCTTTGAGTCGGCCTTGATTCTCGCCATCGTGGTGCTGGGCGGGATGGGCTCGACCATCGGTGTTGTCATTGCGGCCTTTGTGCTGACCGTGGCCCCGGAACTGCTACGCGGATTCGCGGAATATCGGGTACTGCTGTTTGGCATACTCATGGTGTTGATGATGATCTGGCGCCCACGCGGCCTGATCCGTATCAGCCGTACCGGTGTGACGCCGCGCAAGGGGGTAGCGCCATGAGCGAAGTCGTACTCAAAGTCGAAAACCTGATGATGCAGTTCGGTGGCATCAAGGCCCTCAGTGATGTCAGCCTGCAGGTCAAGCGCAACTCGATCTTCGCCCTGATCGGCCCCAACGGCGCGGGCAAGACCACGGTGTTCAACTGCCTGACCGGGTTCTATAAAGCCTCGGGCGGCAATATCGAGCTCAATGTGCGTGGCGAACAGACCAACGTCATCAAGCTGTTGGGCGAAGCATTCCGCCCGACTGATTTCGTGTCACCGAAATCCTTCGCCAGCCGGCTGTACTACAAGATGTTCGGCGGCACCCACCTGGTGAACCGCGCCGGTTTGGCGCGAACCTTCCAGAACATTCGCCTGTTCAAGGAAATGTCGGTGCTGGAAAACCTGCTGGTGGCCCAGCACATGTGGGTCAACCGCAGCCTGGTGGCGGGCATCCTCAACACCAAGGGCTACCGCAAGGCTGAAAGCGACGCCCTGGACCATGCGTTCTATTGGCTGGAGGTGGTCGACCTGGTGGATTGCGCCAACCGCCTGGCAGGGGAGCTTTCCTATGGCCAGCAACGGCGCCTGGAAATCGCCCGGGCCATGTGCACGCGTCCGCAGATCATTTGCCTCGACGAACCGGCCGCCGGCCTCAACCCTCAGGAAACCGAAGCGCTGAGCGCGATGATCCGTCTGCTGCGCGACGAGCACGATCTGACCGTGGTGCTGATCGAACACGACATGGGCATGGTAATGAGCATTTCCGACCACATTGTGGTGCTGGACCACGGCAACGTGATTGCCGAGGGTGGTCCCGAGGCGATTCGCAACGATCCGAAAGTGATCGCGGCTTACCTGGGTGCCGATGAAGAGGAACTGGTATGAGTGGACCTATCCTCGAGATCAAGGAGCTGGACGTGTTCTACGGGCCGATCCAGGCCCTGAAAAAAGTCTCCATGCACATTGGCGAAGGTGAGACCGTGAGCCTGATCGGCTCCAACGGTGCCGGCAAGTCCACGTTGCTGATGTCGATCTTCGGCCAGCCGCGGGCGGCGAGCGGGCAGATCCTCTACCAGGGCGTGGACATTACCCACAAGTCGTCGCATTACATCGCTTCCAACGGCATCGCGCAGTCGCCGGAAGGGCGGCGGGTATTCCCGGACATGACCGTCGAGGAAAACCTGCTGATGGGCACCATCCCTATCGGAGACAAGTACGCCAGCGAGGATATGCAACGCATGTTCGAGCTGTTTCCGCGACTCAAGGAGCGCCGCAACCAACGGGCCATGACCATGTCCGGCGGCGAGCAGCAAATGCTCGCTATCGCCCGGGCATTGATGAGCCGGCCAAAGTTGTTGTTGCTCGATGAGCCAAGCCTGGGGCTGGCGCCGATCGTGGTGAAGCAGATTTTCGCCACCTTGCGTGAACTGGCTTCCACCGGGATGACTATCTTCCTGGTGGAGCAGAACGCCAACCATGCGCTCAAGTTGTCGGATCGGGCCTATGTGATGGTCAACGGCGAAATCCGCCTGACCGGCACCGGCAAGGAACTGCTGGCCAACGAAGAGGTGCGTAACGCGTATCTGGGCGGGCATTGAGACGGCTGTTGCAATGAAAAAAACCGGCGAGTGATCGCCGGTTTTTTTTATCCCTCCAATATCACCGCAATCCCTGTGGGAGCGAGCTTGCTCGCGATAGCGGTCTGTCAGTCGAAATTGGTTTACTGAACCGACGCTATCGCGAGCAAGCTCGCTCCCACAAGGGGTTTGTGTGTTTTTTGGAATTGTGGACAACAATCCTGAGCCCCTGCGAAACCGCGACATAAAGTCGCCGCAAACAGTTGTTTTGTCACGGTTTTGACTTGTCCCCGTTTGCTGTGGAGCTGGCTGTGAATAACGTGGGAGTAGCTGGCTGGAGGCCTTTGAATACGTGGCTTGCAAGGCTGTGATCGTTTTTTGATCAGGCGCTTTTGGTCAAACGGGAGTGGCTGTTGTCAACAGTTTTATTAGCAGGGGAATGGGACCGAAAGCCTGTGGGCAGTCCTGTGGATAAGTCTGTGATTAAACTCTGGAAAGACCTCGCTGAGTGCCGTCGTTACTGGCTTGGAGCCATCTAGCATTGAGCGCAGGCTTATAGCAGATAACTCGTGCCGCACAACCTTACTTGCCAGGTCAAGCGAAAAAACTTTCCAAAATCGCCGCAAAGCCTTATGCACAGCGGCTTCCAGCATTTGCAGTTGCCCCCGATTACTGTGGACGTGCCTGTGGATAACGTGCGGGCAACCCGCTGCGACCCTTGCTGGGCAAGGCCTCGGCCTGGTTGATTGTTTTTTGAACAGCAAGGCACTAAAGCGATTGATCAAGCCTTGCCCCTTGCGGGCCATGCCGGGCATGCTGTGGGCCGATTTCCATTCAATGGCTGTTTGAAGCCCAAGCAAGGAGAACACGATGTCTGACACCCTGTTTATCACTGGCGCGACGTCCGGTTTTGGTGAGGCCTGTGCCCGTCGTTTTGCCGATGCAGGCTGGAAGCTGGTGCTGACTGGCCGTCGTGAAGAGCGCCTGAGTGCGCTCTGTGCCGAGCTCTCGAAGCAGACCGAAGTCCATGGCCTGGTATTGGATGTGCGTGATCGCAAGGCCATGGAAGAGGCCATCGCCAACCTGCCGCCATCCTTCGCCAAACTGCGCGGGCTGATCAACAATGCGGGCCTGGCCCTCGGTGTCGACCCGGCACCCAAGTGCGACCTCGACGATTGGGACACCATGGTCGATACCAACGTAAAAGGCCTGATCTACAGCACGCGCCTGCTGCTGCCGCGCCTGATCGCCCATGGCCGTGGGGCCGGGATCGTCAATCTGGGGTCGATTGCCGGCAACTACCCGTATCCGGGCAGCCACGTGTACGGCGCGAGCAAGGCGTTCGTCAAACAGTTCTCCCTCAACCTGCGTTGCGACTTGCAAGGCACGGGCGTGCGGGTGAGCAACATCGAGCCGGGCCTGTGCGAGAGCGAGTTTTCCCTGGTGCGTTTTGGCGGCGACCAGGAGCGCTATAACGCGACATACGCCGGCGCCGAGCCGATTCAGCCACAGGACATCGCTGATACGATTTTCTGGGTACTCAACACGCCGGCACACATCAACATCAACAGCCTGGAGCTGATGCCGGTGAGCCAGACCTGGGCCGGTTTCGCGATTGAGCGCAACAAGGCCTGAGCGCTGACGTACTTGAGCTGGAAATGATGAGCTGTTGTGGTGAGGGAGCTTGCTCCCGCT
>NZ_JAOSHO010000840.1 GCF_025917275.1 Pseudomonas agronomica
AACCTGGCTAAGAACCACGCATGATTTGTCACCACTACCCTTCAAAGTCCTTCAAGCCGTCACAGTAAAAGCCCGGCCTTATCCGCCGGGCTTTTTCATGGCCAAGGATTTTAGCGCCCCGAAGCCCGTGCCATGCACCGTTGGTAACGCTCGTCCACACGTTTGGCGAACCATGCAGTGGTCAGCTTGCGAGTGATTTTTGGACTCTTGAGCACAATCCCCGGTAACACCGCCCGAGGCAACGGCTTGCCCTCGGACTTTTCAGCCAGTTCGAACACCCGCTTGTAGAGCTTGCTGTCCTCGAACGCCAGGCTGTCACCCAACTCCAACTGATCGCGAATGGTCGGGTTGCGCATTCCCAACGACTTGCCCAACGTGCGAACCGCCAGCTCAGTGCTGCCTGGCATGATGGAATCAGGCAGGATCAAATCGCCATCAAGGGCCAGGGAGATGCCCGAAGCTCGGCTCACCGCATGTTGGAACGCCGCGTTGCGACTGGCGTACCAACCGGCGTTGAAATCGGCGAACCGGTACAGCGGCTCGGGGTAGCTCACCGGATACCCAAACAAATGGGCAATGCCGAAATACATGCCGCCACGACGGCTGAACACTTCCCGCCGAATCGAGCCATCCATCGTGTAGGGATAATTGCGCGCATTGGCTTGGGCAAACGCGATGCTGACCTGCATTGGGCCACCCGTGTGCACCGGGTTGAAACCATCGAACAGCGTCTTGCCCAGCGGCACCATGCTGATGAAGTCATCGAAGATCGCGCTGAGTTCTTTCTCGCTTCGTGCCGCACTGAGGCGATCACTGTAGCTTTTGCCATTCGGCGAGCGCACCTGGAGCGCGGCGCTGACCAGCAGTCCCGGGACGTGGACCTTCGCCGCGCGTCGGTCGATTTCCTGCCGGGCAATGCTGCCCAGCCCCGGTACGGTGGGATCGGCCTGGAACGTCGATTCCTGTTCAGTCACCGCCAGTACCGAACAGATGTTCTGGGTGGTCGGCGGGATCTGTTGAGCCGAAAAAGCCACGTAGATGTCGGTGGCCCAGCCTTCCCGGTCAGCGGTCTTGGCCGGCAATAACCGAACGATCTGCGCCTTGACCACGGCAGGCTGGCGCTCGGGCTCCTGGGCTTGGCGCGTGCCGCAGCCGGCCAGGGCCAGCAAGGCGGCGAGACTGATCGTCAATCGAGTGAATTGCATGGTGCTCCATCAGATCCATTGTTCGGGAGCAACCATACGACCAAAAGCCCGTGGAAATCCAATAGGAGAGCACGCTTGCCCCCACAAGGTTATGCCGCTGTCCATGAACCCGTGGCGAGGGAGCTTGCT
>NZ_JAOSHO010000841.1 GCF_025917275.1 Pseudomonas agronomica
GCGGGAGCAAGCTCCCTCGCCACGGTTTATCGGTGCTATGACCCAGCGTTTTGGAACGATCATGAACCTAAGGTGATCTAGTCTTGCAGGCTCCAGGGAGAGATCGCCATGTACCGCTTCTTCGAACAGTTGAGTTCGCGCATCGCCGCGCCATTCCTCGGTGATCGGTCACGCAACAGCAAGGTCTGGCCGTGCCGTTGCGGCCAGTCCTTGTTCTTTCGCAACAGCCAGTGCCTGGCCTGCCTGGCGGCGCTGGGTTATCAGCCGGAGCAAAGCCGCCTGTCCTCCCTCCAGCCTGGCGAGCAGCCTGATACCTGGACCTTGGATGCCGATCCGCAGGCCGGGCTGTTCCGCCGCTGCGCCAATCTCGATACCCCGGCGGCCTGCAACTGGCTGCTTCCCGCCAACGGACAAGACACGCTGTGCATCGCCTGCAGCCTGAACCGCACGATTCCTGACCTGTCGCTCCCGGAAAACCCCGAGCGCTGGCGCAAGGTTGAAACGGCCAAGCGCCGTCTGGTGGCGCAGTTGATCACCCTCGGCTTGCCGGTCATTCCCAAGACTGTCGACGACAACGTCGGCCTGGCCTTCGATTTCATCGGCGTCGATCCCGACGGAAAACCGCCGACGACCGGGCACGCCAGTGGGCTTATCACGCTCGATATCAAAGAAGCCGACGATGCTCATCGCGAGCACGTGCGCCAGCAAATGCACGAGCCGTATCGCACCTTGCTCGGGCATTTTCGCCACGAGGTTGGCCATTACTATTGGGATCGGTTGATTGCCGACGGTCATTGGCTGGAACCGTTTCGCGCGTTGTTCGGCGATGAACGCGCCAGTTATTCCGAAGCTTTGGAGCGGCACTACCAACAAGGCGCGCCGCTGGATTGGCAAACCCACTACGTCAGTGCCTACGCCACCATGCATCCTTGGGAGGACTGGGCCGAGACCTGGGCTCATTACCTGCACATGATGGACGCGGTGGACACGGCGCTGGGCTTCGGCATGAGTGCGCGGGAAATGGATTTCGACTATCAGCCGTTCCCGCCCGACACCCTGTTTGACCCCGGGCATGCGGGTGGCACGGCGTTCCTGTCATTCGTCAACGCCTGGATCGAACTGGCGGGCATGCTCAACGAGCTGTCGCGCAGCATGGGCCAGCCGGATTTCTACCCGTTCGTCGTGCCGGCCGCTGTCATCACCAAACTGCATTTCATTCATCTGGTGATTCAGGAGGAGGGTGGTCGGGCGGATGAGGTGCTTTTGTAGTTTTGTGGTGAGCTGGCTGGCACTGATGGTGAATGTTCCGACGCATTCGCGAGCAGGCTCGCTC
>NZ_JAOSHO010000842.1 GCF_025917275.1 Pseudomonas agronomica
CGGCCTGCTCGGCGGCCGGCGCTTGAAAATGGTCGCCACGCTGATCTACGACCAATACCTGTCGGAACTCAACTGGCCCATGGGTGCTGCCATTGCCGTCGCGCTGTTGCTGCTCAACCTGCTGATCATGCTGTCGTGGAACCGCATGATCGAAGGCCGCTACAAGAAGTCATTGGGGTAATTCTTCATGTCCAGGAACGGTCCTTTCGCCCTGTTGTTCCATGCCTTGGTAGTGGTGTTCATGCTGGCGCCGCTGGTGGTGGTCTGCCTGGTCGCCTTCACGCCGGAAAACACCTTGAGCCTGCCCACTACGGAATTCTCCCTGCGCTGGTTCCGTGCCGTGTTCGAGCGCGCGGACTTTGTCGATGCGTTCTACAACAGCCTGATCCTGGCGTTCAGCGCGGCCTCGCTGGCGACGCTGATCGCGGTGCCGGCGGCGCTGGCAATTACTCGACTGGAGTTTCCTGGCCGGGATTTTTTCAACGGCCTGTTCCTGTCGCCGATCATCATTCCGCACCTCGTGCTGGGCGTCGCGCTGCTGCGGCTGTTCGCGCTGATGGGCGTGAACGGCAACTTCAGCTGGCTGATCTTCGCCCATGTGCTGGTGATCACGCCGTATGTACTGCGGCTGGTCTTGGCCTCGGCCATCGGCCTGGATCGCAGCGCTGAACAAGCCGCGCAGTCATTGGGCGCCGGTCGTTTCACCCTGTTCCGGCAGATCACCTTGCCGATGATTTTGCCCGGCGTTGCCGGAGGCTGGTTGCTGGCGTTCATCAACAGTTTCGATGAAGTCACGCTGTCGATTTTCGTCACCTCGCCGGCCACACAAACCCTGCCGGTACGCATGTACGTCTACGCCACCGAATCCATCGATCCGATGATGGCGGCGGTGTCGGCGCTGGTCATTGCGCTCACCGCGCTGACCATGATTCTGCTCGACCGGGTCTATGGCCTGGATCGAGTCCTGGTAGGCAAACAATGAGGGCGCCATGGCTCTGCTGAAACGACTGGCCGAAAGCGACCGCCCGGCCCTGGACTTCCTACTCGACGGCGAACCCGCCAGGGGATTGCTCGGCGATACCGTGCTCACCGCCGTCCTGACCTGCAGCGAACACCTGCGCGGCAGCGATTTCAGCGCCGAGCCCCGCGCCGGCTTCTGCCTGATGGGCGCCTGCCAGGATTGCTGGGTCCGACTGGGCGACGGCCGCCGCGTGCGTGCCTGCTCGACGATGCTCGAAGCCGGCCAGCAGATCAATCGCGAACCGGGGCGGCAGGTATGAATGGCTTTGACAGGTATGGCCCCATCGCGAGCAAGCTCGCTCCCACA
>NZ_JAOSHO010000843.1 GCF_025917275.1 Pseudomonas agronomica
GGTTTGTGTTCGGCCTATATGTCGTTATACGCCTGGCCGGGCACAGGTCAGAATGATCTTTTGCAACGGCGGGATATTCTGTAGCCTTGCCGGCTTCACGCTGTCCCGTGCCTGATGGACACCCACTTTCCCGGCGGTACCCGAGTGGTCCGGAGCCGGGTGTATACTCGACTTTCGCGCAAAACGCGCCCATAGGTCTTGCGAACATGACGCAAATTTCCGAACGCCTTCTGGTCCAGGCTCACCTCGACGCCAAGCAGCCCAAGCCGCTATCGGCGGAGCAAGAGGCCTGGTACCGCGCCGCCATCGCCGCCGAGCTCAAGGCTCAGGACGCGGTGCTGGTCGCGCATTTCTACTGTGATCCGATCATCCAGGCCTTGGCCGAAGAGACCGGAGGCTGTGTCTCCGACTCCCTGGAAATGGCACGCTTCGGCAATGCCCATCCGGCCAAGACCGTGGTGGTGGCCGGGGTCAAGTTCATGGGCGAGACCGCCAAGATCCTCAACCCCGAAAAGCGCGTGCTGATGCCGACGCTGGAAGCCACCTGTTCCCTCGACCTGGGCTGCCCGGTGGATGAATTCTCGGCGTTCTGCGACCAACATCCAGAGCGCACCGTGGTGGTGTATGCCAATACCTCGGCGGCCGTGAAGGCCCGCGCGGACTGGGTGGTGACGTCCAGCTGCGCACTGGAAATCGTCGAGAGCCTGATGGACAACGGCGAGACGATCATCTGGGGACCGGACAAGCACCTGGGCACTTATATCCAGCGCAAGACCGGTGCCGACATGCTGCTCTGGGACGGCGCCTGCATCGTCCACGAAGAGTTCAAGTCCAAGCAGTTGGAAGACATGAAGGCGCTGTATCCGGACGCCGCGATCCTGGTGCACCCGGAGTCGCCGACCTCGGTGATTGAACTGGCCGACGCCGTGGGCTCCACCAGCCAGCTGATCGCCGCCGCCCAGAGCTTGCCGAACAAGACGCTGATCGTCGCCACCGACCGTGGCATCTTCTACAAGATGCAGCAGCTGTGCCCGGACAAGGTCTTCATCGAAGCCCCCACCGCCGGCAACGGCGCGGCGTGCCGCAGTTGCGCGCATTGCCCGTGGATGGCAATGAACACTCTGGAACGTACGCTCCAGGCGTTGAAGGATGGCAGCAACGAGATATTCGTCGACCCGGCCCTGATCCCCCAGGCGATTCGCCCCCTCAAGCGCATGCTGGATTTCACCCAGGCGGCGCGGATGAAGTTGGCGGGTAATGCCTGATTATTGAAGTCCTGGACTGTCGAGGCTTTCTGTAGCGAGGGAGCT
>NZ_JAOSHO010000844.1 GCF_025917275.1 Pseudomonas agronomica
CGAGCAAGCTCGCTCCCACAGGGGACCGTGTTTCAACCTGAGTTTTAGCGAGGCTTCACCGGATGCGAAACCTCGGCATCATTTGCCTGCTGCTGGCCCTGAGCGGTTGCAGCTCCCTGCTGTTCTACCCGGAACGCGGCCTGCCGTTCACGCCGGAGCGGGCCAGGCTCGAATACCGCGACGTCACCCTGGCCACCGCTGATGGCCTGAAGCTGCATGGCTGGTGGCTGCCGGTGAAGCCGGGTGTCGAGGTCAAGGGCACGGTGCTGCACCTGCACGGCAATGGCGGCAACCTGGCCTGGCACCTCGGCGGCAGTTGGTGGTTGCCGGAGCAGGGCTACCAAGTGTTGATGGTCGATTACCGTGGCTATGGCGTGTCCGAGGGCGAGCCGAGCCTGCCGGCGATTTACCAGGACATCGATGCGGCATTCAAATGGCTCGACGATGCGCCCGAGGTCCGGGGCAAGCCGTTGGTGCTGCTCGGCCAGAGCCTGGGTGGCGCATTGGCGGTGCATTACCTGGTCGAGCATCCCCAGCGCCAGCGGCAGCTCAAGGCTTTGGTGCTGGACGGGGTGCCCGCCAGCTACCGCGATGTGGGGCGTTTCGCCCTCGGCACGTCATGGCTGACCTGGGCGTTCCAGGTGCCGCTGTCGTGGCTGGTGCCGGACGGCGACAGCGCCATCGGCTCGATCGCGCAACTGAACGGCGTGCCGAAGTTGATCTACCACAGCCTCGATGACCCGATCGTGCCCCTTTCCAACGGCATCCGCTTGTATCAAGCTGCGCCGCCGCCCCGGGTGTTGCAACTGACGCGCGGCGGGCATGTGCAGACGTTCGCCGACCCGACCTGGCGAACCGTGATGCTGCGCTACCTCGACGACCCCCGGCACTTCGATGGCCTGCGCCGCCTGGGCGAAATTCCGAATTACCCGAAATCACCCGTTGAATCATCCGAGAACCCGCAATGAGCGAAGAACGTAACGCCATCCCCCTGATCATCACCGGTATCTGCAGCATCCTCGGCACTGTCGCGGTGCTGTGGTACTACGGCTACCTGCATTTCGCCAAGCCCGAGGATGCGTTGCTGCTCAACCAGTTCACCATGCTCAAGACCGTGCCGGGCGAGGATTACAAGGTTTCCCTGGAGCCGGCACCGCAGGTTGCCCAGTGCATCGATGGCGTGCTGGTGCTGTTCGACACCGAACAGAAAGGTCTGACCGGCGTGCTGATCAACGAGAAGAAGCGTGCAGTGCGGTGCATGGGGCAGGAGACGCCACAGAAACTGCAGCCGTAATCCAATC
>NZ_JAOSHO010000845.1 GCF_025917275.1 Pseudomonas agronomica
TTCGCGAGCAGGCTCGCTCCCACACAAGATGTGCGGTGCGCCCCCGGAACCAGGTTGGCCCGGATGCTCTTCAAAAGTGACCCGCTGTAAGAGCACCTGTAAGAGCGGAACCGCCAGTAGCCATTACCAAAGAAACGGATATACACGCAAAACCAAAACCAAAACTAGCGATCAGTCGTAAACCTTCTTCTTCTTCCACTCATCGTTCGCTTCGTCTTCCTTCAGTCCTTCGGTCAACTGGTTCACCTCGCCCTCCACAGGCTGGGTGCTGGCCAGGACCTGGGCATTGGCTCGAGCCAGAAGCTTCTCAAGATAAGCCAACTGCTCGGCATAAACCTGCGGTTCCTGTTGCTTGCGCAAATACTGCACGCCACGCTCGAACGCCAGGCGAGCCTGCCCAGGCTGTTCTTGCTGCAAGGCCTGCTGGCCGAGGTTGTTGAAAAACTCGATGTGCAGCAGCACCAGCAGATGCCGTACTTCGCGAATCCAGCGCTTGGCCTCGTTAGCCGGCAGGAAACCGTCCTGGGCGGCGCGGGTGATCTGGCCGTGCAAGGCCTCGAGGAGGAACCGCACGTCCTTGGCCTTGGCTTCGGTCTGGATCGGTGCCGGCGGGTTGTTGACCGGAATCGACTCACCCTGGGCGGCCAGCGCAGCCAGTTCGTCCAGGCGTGCCTTGACCCCAGCGTTGGACTTGTCGAGATTGAGCAGGCGCTGGCAGACGTTGAGCTCAAGGCGCGTCATCAGCAGTTTCAGGGCCGGGGTCATCAACTGGCCAGGGAAGGTTTCGGTGAGCTCGCCACAACGACGCAGGCGGTCGTTGAGTTCAACCTTGGTGCGGGCCTTCTCCAGCTTGTTGTTTTCCACCACATGGTTCATGTAGCCAAGGGCGATCAACAGTGCGATCCCGGCTACGACGAGCAGGGTGATCATGAGTGGTGTCACCGGTAAGACCTCTTTATTGGGGTACGCATGTCATGAGTGTAGTGGCTTGGCTTTTAAGCGCATAGTTCCGCGCCACGCGATTAGACGGGCGTCATGCTGTTTATGGGGTGTTCAGCACAATGGATGCACATTGCCACTATTTGCCCGCCGAGACTATAACGTCTTGGCGGGCGACAGAATATAGACGCCAGAGACTGGACGGGTAAAATTCGCAGATCGCCCCAAATCGGGCGAAGTCATTGATTTAAATAAATTTATATCTGGGGGTTGACGACCCTCCAATCCATCCATAGAATGCGCGCCACTTACAGCGTAAAGCACTCAGCCAAACGCGATAAGCAGTGAATGTTGTACG
>NZ_JAOSHO010000846.1 GCF_025917275.1 Pseudomonas agronomica
TCAGGAAGCGCAACAATGCCAGCAGCGGGAAGGCGCTACCGACGATCACCACCCACAGCCAGCCGCCGTGTTCGTAGACCGCGCTGGCAATCGATGAGCCAAATGCACCGCCGATGAAAATGCTGGTCATGTACAGCGCGTTGAGTCGGCTGCGGCTTTTGGCGTCGAGGGCGTAGATAGTGCGTTGGCCCAGGACCATGTTCATCTGTACACAGAAATCCAGGACCACGCCGGTCACCGCCAGGCCAATCACGCTGTAGATCGGGTGGATGAACGCCGGCAGGAAACTCAGGCTGGCGAATAACATGGCCAGCAGTGAAGCGATCCGGGTATGACCCGCGTCTGCCAAGCGGCCGGCAATGGGTGCGGCGATGGCGCCGATGGCACCGACCAGGGCAAACAGCGCGATCTCCGTCTGGGACAGGCCATGGTTACGGGCCAGTTCCAGCGGCACGGCGGTCCAGAACAGACTGAATGTGGCGAACATGCAGGCCTGGTAGAAGGCCCGTTGCCGCAATTGCGGCTGCTGGCGCAACAAGGTGCCGAGCGAAGCCAGCAACTGGCCGTAGGACGCGCTGTGGTCGGGCTGGCGCTTGGGCACGGTCAACGCCAGGACGACGCTGATGGCCGCCATCAGGGCGGCGGCGATGATAAACATGGCCCGCCAGCCGAAATGATCGGCCACCACGCTGGATACCGGCCGCGCCAGCAGAATCCCCAGCAACAGGCCGCCCATGATCCCACCGACGACCCGTCCCCGGGATTCCTCCGGCGCCAGGTGCGCGGCCAGCGGAATCAGGACTTGTACCGAGACGGAACTGAAACCCACCAGCAGCGAGACCAGCAGGAACACATTGGGCTGATCGGTGAAGGCCGCCCCCAGCAGGCTGGCTATCGCGACCACGGTGGTGAGGATCATCAAGCGCCGGTTTTCCAACAGGTCGCCCAGCGGCACCAGGAAAAACAGGCCCAGGGCATAGCCGATCTGCGTCAGCGAGACGATCAGGCTGGCCATGGTGCTGCTCAGGCCGACGTCGGGTGCGATCAGTTCGATAATGGGTTGGGCGTAGTAGATGTTGGCAACGATGGCGCCGCAGCAGAAAGCAAACAACAGGACCATGCCGCGGGTCAGGGTGCTGCCGGGCGAGGCGGGTGGATGAGCACTCATGGCAATCTCGTCGATCAATTGAAAGGATGGCGTGAGGCTAAAGACTTGCAGGGCTCTGGAACAGGGCTTTGTGGCTGATATCAGTCATGCCTGCGGTTAATGATAGGCA
>NZ_JAOSHO010000847.1 GCF_025917275.1 Pseudomonas agronomica
TGGCGGACGTGGTGTATTTGGGGGTGTGACAGGACTGGCAACCGGCCTGGAAAAACAGGTTCTTGCCCGCCAGCACCTGGGGCGAGTCCACGTCGCGGCGGGCCGGCACGGCGAGGTTGCGGCTGTAGAACAGCACCAGGCGCAGAATGTTGTCGCTGACTTCCGGCTCGCCCTTCGGGCCATTGCCGTTGGGCGCGCGCTGGCAATCGACCTGGGCCTCGGTGCAGTCGTCGAACGGACGCAGGCTGGTCGTCAGGCCCATGTCGCCGGCAAACGCATGGACGTTCTGTTGATTGAGGTTCGGCTGCCCGGCCTTCCAGCCGAAACGCCCCGGTACGGTCTTTTGCTGGACGTCGTCCCAGACCCTGTTCGGCCGGCCAGCAATACCGTTGTTGTCCCGGGCCTGAGCCTGCGCATTCGCCAGGATGGCCTCGTCGGGGATGGCCTCGAGCAAACCCAGGCCGATCATCGGCGGTGCGACGCGGGCCGAAAACCGCGTGTCGGGGTGCATCGGGCCATAACCCAACTGGGTAATCTGCAGGTTCGGCTTGCGCAGTTCCACGACGGTGCCGTCCTTGAAACGCACCGGGACCGGTGTGTAATCGACCCGCACCTTGCCTTCTGGAACGACGCCCGGCACGGACATGTCCTGCAATTGTCCGCCGTAGGTCGGTTCCGGCACGACGCCGAGTTGTTCGATGAGCTTGGCATACGGTGCTGCATCGGGAATCGACAGGCGCACCAGCATCGATACCGCGCTGGTTGCGTCTGGCGCCGGCGGGTGGCCGCGCCCGTCCTTGATATGGCAGTTCTGGCAGGCGTTGGTGTTGAACAAGGGGCCGAGGCCATCACGGGCAGTCGTCGTCGAAGGGGCGATCACCCAAGGGCTGCGGAAGAAACTGTTGCCGACGCTGAAATCCACCCGCCGTGAGGGCGGCAGGTTGGCCGAAGGCAGGGAAAAGGCATTCTGGTCGGCCTTGCGTACCGTCGCGTTGCCGCCGGACTTGGCTTCGCCGGGTTCGGCCTGGGTGAAACGCGGGGCGTCATCGCAGGCACTCAGGCCCAGGGCCAACAGCAGAGCGCATAAGCGAAGAGGCAACGACAGCATCGGAAATCCTGCGGGACGAGGGAAACGCGGGCGCAAAGTCTAACAGGGCGGGGCGGTTTGAATAAGAGGAATTATCGTTTGGTTTGATCGGGGCTGTATGGTTCTGACGCTGCGTAGGAGCCAAGGAGCTGCGTAGGAGCTGCCGAGCGAAGCGAGGCTGCGATC
>NZ_JAOSHO010000848.1 GCF_025917275.1 Pseudomonas agronomica
TCCGGGCGAAGCCACGCAGCACGCCGAGGATACGCGCGGGCGCGGCGATGCTCACCAGTGTCTCGGTGCGCAAGCCCAACTGAACCGCCAGCATGGCACTGGCGCCTCCCATGGAATGGCCGATCACCGCTTGCAATGGCGGCAATTCCGCCGCGGCTTCAAGCATTGCCCGGGCAAACAACAGGACGTTGGCCTCATGACCGGGCGAGCGGCCATGGGCCGGGCCATCCAGCGCCACAACCGTATAGCCGGCATCGACGAGCGCGTTGATCAAGGCCGCGAACTGCGTTGGCCGCCCTTCCCAGCCGTGCATCAGCAGGACCGCCGGGCCTTTGCCCCAACGCAAGGCGGACAGGCCGAAGCGCAAGGTGATGCGCTCCGACGAAGCCAGCAATGGCAGTTCCCAATCTCGCGGTGGCAGGTTGCGGGGACTCATGAACACCTTACGCATTTTCTTCGCCACCAGGCGCGGAGCTATCCGGCCAAGGGTGCCATTGACGCCACGAATCCAGCTCAACCTGTCCATGCTCATCTCCAGGGCTTGCGCCTCAGCTCAGCGCACCGCCGACTTGGCGGCGCGCAGCAAACGATCCGATAACTCGCCCGGGCCCAACGCCCGTGCCAGGGCCAGGCCGCCAACCATCAAGGCAATGTCGGCCAGCGCTTTGTCAGCGTCTTCAGGGCTGGCCGCCAACTGCGCGACCATCAACTCGATATGTTCGTTAAGCACCTCGCGAAACGCATCCGGCAGCCGCCCGAGTTCACCGACCGACGCCGGGATCGGGCACGCCTGCTCGGTGGAGTCACGGTGCTTGCGCGACAGGTAGAACGCTGCGACCAAGGCGCGCCGCTCTTCACCTGTCAGTTCCGAATCCATGTCGGCGATCAAGCCGCGGCGGCGGTTCAGCAGTTGCTTGAACGCCTCCAGCATCAAGGCGTCCTTGCTTTCGAAATGGGCATAGAAACCGCCCACCGTCAGCCCAGCCGCGCCCATTACTTCGCCCACGCTCGGCTCGGCCGGCCCGCGCTGGATAAGCGCATCGCTGGCGGCCTTGAGAATGCGCTCACGGGTTTGTGCTTTTTTATCGCTCATCGTTGCCTCCGAATATTACGATTGAAATATTATCCGCATAATAAATTTCCGCAAGGGAAATTTTCACCGCTGGTCAGAAGTATTTTTGAGGATAGGGAAATTGGCTGAACGCCAGACAAACAAAAGGGCCATTCAAGAATTGAATGACCCTTATAAAATCCCGCAGAGCGGGTAATCG
>NZ_JAOSHO010000849.1 GCF_025917275.1 Pseudomonas agronomica
AAAGATCGCAGCCTTCGGCAGCTCCTACAGGGCACATGTTTTTCAGCCTTACAGGCTCGGCAGCAACTGCGCCGTGACCAGCTCGTTCAGGCACCGGCTCGCCAGCAATTCACTCGCCGCATTGATGTCCGGCGCAAAGAACCGGTCCTTTTCGTAGAACGGCACTTCTGCACGCAGCAGCGCCCTGGCCTGCTCCAGTTTGGCGGAGGTTTTCAAACCGCCGCGCAGATCCAGCCCCTGGCACGCCGCGAGCCATTCCACCGCGAGGATCCCACGGGTGTTCTCGGCCATTTCCCACAGGCGCTTGCCGGCTGCCGGAGCCATGGAGACGTGGTCTTCCTGGTTCGCCGAAGTCGGCAGGCTGTCCACCGAATGGGGATGGGACAGCGCTTTGTTTTCACTCGCCAGCGCAGCCGCGGTCACCTGGGCGATCATGAAGCCGGAGTTCACGCCGCCATTGGCCACCAGGAACGGCGGCAGTTGCGACATGTGCTTGTCCATCATCAGCGAGATACGCCGCTCGCTCAGGGAGCCGATCTCGGCAATCGCCAGGGCCATGTTATCGGCGGCCATCGCCACCGGTTCGGCGTGGAAGTTGCCACCGGAAATTACGTCGCCCTCGGCAGCGAACACCAGCGGGTTATCCGACACGGCGTTGGCCTCGATCACCAGCACCTCGGCGGCCTGGCGGAACTGGGTCAGGCAGGCGCCCATCACTTGCGGCTGGCAGCGCAGGGAATACGGATCCTGGACCTTGTCGCAGTTCTGGTGCGAATCGGAGACTTCGCTGCGCTCGCCCAGCAGGTCGCGATAGGCCGCGGCCGCATCGATCTGGCCTTTCTGGCCGCGAGCCGCGTGGATGCGCGCATCGAACGGCGAGCGCGAACCGAGCACCGCTTCGACGGTGAGACCACCCAGGGCCAGGGCACCGGCAAACAGGTCTTCGCCTTCGAACAGACCGCGCAAGGCAAACGCGGTAGAGACCTGGGTGCCGTTGAGCAGCGCCAGGCCTTCCTTGGCGGCCAGGGTCAGCGGCGCGAGGCCAGCGACTTTAAGGGCCTCGACGGCCGGCAGCCATTCACCCTTGTAGCGGGCCTTGCCTTCGCCCAGCAGCACCAGGGACATGTGCGCCAGTGGCGCCAGGTCACCGGATGCACCCACCGAACCTTTCAACGGAATGTGTGGATAAACCTCGGCGTTGATCAGTGCGATCAGCGCATCGATCACTTGCCGGCGGATGCCGGAAAAACCGCGGCTCAGGCTGTTCAC
>NZ_JAOSHO010000085.1 GCF_025917275.1 Pseudomonas agronomica
GGACCAGGTTCTTCAAACGAACGGTGTCAGCGTCGGGGCGGATTCTTCGCGTTGGCGCAGGCAAGGGTCAAACGGGAAAAAAGCAGCCTCGGACATAAGAAAATTTGATGCGCATCCGGGCCCGACCTGGAGTAACAATTGCAACCATAAGAACGACAAACGCCAAGAGAACCACCATGAACCTCAAGTTCCTCGAAACTTTCGTCTGGGTTGCCCGGCTGCAAAGCTTCAGCCTGACCGCCGAGAAGATGTTCAGCACCCAGGCAGCGATTTCCAGTCGGATCGCGTCGCTGGAGGACGAGTTGGGCCTGCGTCTGTTCGTGCGTGATTCACGCGGGGTGTCGTTGACGCCGGAGGGCACGAAAGTGCTCGAATACGCCGAGCAGATGCTCGAAGTCCAGCGCGCGCTCAAACAGTCATTGGATAAGAGCAGCCCCCAACAAGGCCTGGTGCGCATCGGGGTGATGGATACCGTGATCCACACTTGGCTCAGTCCGTTGATGTCCATGCTGATGCAGGCGTTTCCCGCCGTGGAGATCGAAATCACCGCCGACGCGGCGCGCAATCTTTGCGAGCAGTTGCACAAAGGCTACTTGGACATCGCGTTCCAGACTGACCTGGTCCGCCACGAAAGCGTGCGCAACCTCGAACTGGGGCATTACCCGATGCACTGGGTCGCCGCCAGCCAATCGATCTATGCCCGGCCCTACGTCTCGCTGGCCGAAATGGCGAATGAACGCATCATCACCTTCGTCAAGCAATCGCGGCCGCACCAGGACGTATTGAACCTGCTGTACGCCCACGGCGTGAGCACGCCGAGGGTCAGTTGCGTCAACTCGGTGTCGGCCATGACCCGACTGATACGCGACGGCTTCGGCATTGGCGCATTGCCGGCGGCGCTGGTCGCCAAGCCGCTGGCTCGTGGCGAATTGATCCAGCTGGAGCCCGGCGCGCCCCTGCCCCAGCTCGATGTCGTCGCGTCGTGGCGTGCGGGCGTGGGCCTTGAGCTGATCGAAAGCATCGTGAACATGAGCCGCCAGGTCGTCTGCCAATACGCCATGGACGTCGGGCCCCAGCGCATGGTGGCGGCGCCCGGCCTGTCGATGGTCGAATAACTTTTACTTGTCAGGGGGTAGCAATTTTCCTTGTTGGACGCCGTCGCCCGGGTTTTCTACAAAGGGGTCTCTAACAAAAAAACCTAAGGAGACCCGCGATGAGTTCATCAGCCCTGTCATTCGAACAACTGCAGCCCTGTTCCCCGCAAGCGTTGCGCCAGAACATCGCGGCCGGTCGATACCATGGCCACACCAGCGGCCTGGGCCAAGGGCGGGTGCAAGCCAACATCGTGATCCTGCCGGGTGACTGGGCCGATGAATTCCTGCGCTACTGCACACTCAATCGCCAGGCCTGCCCGGTGCTGGACGTGACCGAACCCGGCGACCCGTTCCTGCGCAACCTCGGCGCGCCCATCGATATCCGCCATGAGGTGCCGCGCTATCGTGTCTACCGCCACGGCGAATTGAGCGAAGAGCCGCTGGACATCGAACACCTGTGGCAGGACAACCTGGTCGCTTTCGCCCTCGGCTGTTCCTTTTCCTTCGAACAACCGCTGCTGGAGGCCGGCATACGCCTGCGGCACATTGACCTGGGCCGTAACGTCGCGATGTTCCGCACCAACATCGACACACGCCCTACCGCGCGCTTGTCTGGCAAAATGGTCGTGACCATGCGGCCAATGAAAGCCGCTGCAGCGATCCAGGCGATCCAGATCACCGGGCGCATGCCCAACGTCCATGGGGCACCGGTGCACATCGGCGATCCTGCGTTGATCGGCATTCACGCGCTCGACCGGCCGGACTACGGTGACGCGGTGCCGGTCGAGGCGGATGAGATACCGGTCTTCTGGGCTTGCGGCGTAACGCCCCAGTCCGTGGTCCAGGCTTCTCGTCCGCCGCTGTGTATCACTCACGCCCCGGGGTGCATGCTGGTGACGGATCTGCTGAACAGCGCCTTATAAGTTTTTTTCTAACGGATTGGACCACTGATGACCACTGCACAACGATCGATCGAGCACTACATCCGCGCCAAGGACGGCAACCGTCCGCACCTGCTGGACCAAGCCTTCACCGCTGGGGCGATTTTGGACATGGTGGTTCGCACCGGTTCCATTTCATTCCCGGATCACGTCGAAGGCCGTCGCGCGATCGGTGACGTCCTGGTCAGCCGTTTCAACCAGACGTTCGAAAACGTCTACACGTTCTGCCTGGGCGCCCCGCCTGCCGCCAGTGTAGAGACGTTCCAGTGCAAATGGCTGGTCGCGATGTCGGACAAGCACAGTGGTGAGGTCCGCGTTGGCTGCGGCCGATATGACTGGCGATTCAGCCCCTCGTCCTCGCTGGCCGAGGGACTGGTCATTACCATCGAGCACATGAAAACCCTGCCGGTAGAAGAGTTGCCGGCGGTGATGGCCTGGGTCTCGCACCTGGCGTATCCATGGAGCAACGCGGATGCCGTCATAGGTACCGCGCCGGACTCAACGGCGCTTGAAGACGTGATCCAATACATCTCAGCGGGCTGATCACCTGCTTTGCGGAAAAACCAACGCCCTGCCCTTCAGTTTCGAGGAGCCGCCGAAGTGAACATCAAGTTTCTGGAAACCTTTGTCTGGGTCGCGCGCCTGAAGAGCTTCCGGCTGACGGCGGAAAAGCTCTTCACCACCCAGGCGTCGATTTCCAGCCGGATTGCGGCCCTGGAGGAGGAAATGGGCGTGCGCCTGTTCGTGCGTGACTCCAAAGGTGTGTCGCTGACCGCCGAAGGCCAGCGCGTGCTGGAATATGCCGAGCGGATCATGGACACCATGCAGAGCATGAAAGCGGTGATCAAGGATCCGCGCCAGGTGCGTGGCCGGATTCGGATCGGTGCGATGGACACTGTCATCCACACGTGGCTCAGCCCGCTGGTGACACGGCTGATGGAGCGTTATCCGGCGCTGGAAATCGAGCTCACCGCCGACACCGCGAGCAACCTGTGCTCGCAACTGGAAAAGGGCTACCAGGACATCATTTTCCAGACCGACATCCTGCGCCTGGACAGCGTGCGCAACACCTTGCTGGCCCGTTACCCGATGCATTGGGTGGCGCGAACCGGTTCCGTTTATGACCGCCACTACGCCTCACTGGAGGACCTGTCGCAGGAACGTATCGTAACCTTCTCGCGCAATTCCCGGCCGCATCAGGATTTGCTCAACATGTTGCACTCGGCCAACCTCGTCTCGCCGCGCATCAATTGCGTGAATTCGGCGTCGGCCATCACCCGCCTGGTTCGCGACGGCTTTGGCATCGGCGCCATGCCCGCGGCGCTGGTGGTGGGTGAACTGAACCAGGGCTCGCTGGTCCTGGTGGACGGCGTGCCGCTACCGTCGGTCATGGACATCGTCGCCAGTTGGCGTACCGGCGCGGGCATGGAGCGCGTCGAGGACATCGTCCGCCTGACCCGGGAAGTGGTGGACGAGTTCGTCGCGCAGCTACCCGAGGGGTACCGGTGCCCGGACGCCTGAATTCGCCGCCCTCGTCGATGTGCACTCCTTTGGCTATTCAGAGAAGCGTCCTACGTATCCAGTAGAAGTTGCCCCATTCCTTCCCTTGCCTGCCAACGCACACAATCGGGGCAGTCGCATTCAGGGAAAGGAAGACACATGAACAGACGCACTTTGCTTCAGGGCATGGGCTCCTCGCTAGCGTTCGCATCGACGTCAGCCATACCGTGGGGAACGCTGCAAGCAGCCGGCACCACGCCCGACCAGGGCGAGCCAAGGGGCAATCGACAGGCCATCCGCAAGGATGCTCCCCTGGTGCCAGTCGACGCCCACGTCGACCGTATTACCGAAATCTATACTTGCCTCAGACCGTTTCGCCTGGCGGGCCCTCGGATTGAAACGCAGGCCCTGGGCAATAAAATCGTGGTGCACAACTATGGACACGGAGGCAGTGGCTGGTCGTTGTCCTGGGGATCCAGCAGGCTGGCGCTGCAACTCTTGAGCAAGTCGGCCCCGGCGCAAAAGCGCCTCGCCGTCATCGGTTGCGGTCCGATGGGGCTCACCTCCGCCATCCTTGCCCAGCGTGCCGGCCTGTCGGTGACGATCTATGCAAAAGAGCTCCCACCGCAAATAGCCTCAATGGGCGCCACGGGACATTGGTCTCCGGACTCCCAATTCTGTTCTACCGAATCTGGCGCCGGATGGACGGATCGCTGGATCGAAATGGCCGATTTCTCCTACAGGATGTATCAAAGCCTGCTTGGCCTGCCGGGCGATCCGGTCGAATGGTATTACGGCTATAAGTTATCTTCCGTCCCATTCGGTTCGGTGGCTGCTCATAAAACAACGGAATTCGCAAAGTTCAACAACCCCAATCGCCGTTACCAGCCGATCCAGCTGGATCTCGCGGCTGACGCGCATCCTTTTTCATATCCGTATGCACGGCGCTGGCAAAACATGCTGTTCAACATCAATACCTATGCCCGACTGCTGTTGTCCGACTTCCTGGCGGGAGGCGGAACAATCAAGGTACAAAACTTCGAAAACGCCCAACAGCTGCTCGGCTTGCCCGAGCAGGCGATCATCAACGCCACGGGTTATGGCGCAAAAGCGCTGTTCAACGATATGGACATCATTCCTATCCGCGGCCAAACGGCCAGGCTGGTTCAGCAGCCGGACGTCAACTATGCGATCAGAGCTGACGATTTCTTCTTCCTGCCTCGCCGGGACGGATTGGTCATCCAGTACATCGACCGAGCAGGCAGCTACAACAATACCGACGATACTCCCGACCCCAAGGAGTCCGCTGATGCAATCCAACAACTCGCCAACGTGATGAACGGCATCCAATCATGAGCTGAAAAGCACCGTGACTGCGCTTTGTAAGTGAACTGCAACATGACCGTCTTATTCTCGAATGCACGCACTGCGGCGAAGTGCTGACAGTACCCGCCCGCCCGTTCGGAAATTATTCAGGGAATTCGTCATGAAAATCAGTGTGTTCGGCAGTGGTTACGTTGGATTGGTGCAAGCCGCGGTAATGGCTGAGGTTGGCCATGACGTGGTGTGCATGGACATTGACGAACACAAGGTCGACAACTTGCGACAAGGCCTGGTGAGTATTTTCGAGCCTGGCCTGGCCGCGCTGGTACGTGAGGGGCTGGACGCTGGCCGCCTGCACTTTACCTGCGATGAAAAGCTCGCCGTACAGCACGGCCAGGTTCTGTTTATCGCCGTGGGCACGCCCTCACGGGACGATGGGTCCGCAGACCTGCGCCAGGTACTGGCCGTTGGCGAGGCGGTTGCCCGATACCGCGAGCAACCGCTGATCGTCGTGGAAAAGTCCACCGTGCCGGTGGGCACCGGCGATATCCTGCGGGCGCATATCGAGAAAAGCCTGCTCAAGGCTGGGCGCCTGTTGCAGTTCGATATCGTCTCCAATCCCGAATTTCTCAAGGAAGGCTCCGCGGTCGCCGATTGTCGTCGCCCCGACCGCATCGTCATCGGTTGTGAGCGCGATGAAGTGCGCGACACCATGCGCGACCTGTACGCCCCGTTCAACCGCAACCACGATCGGGTCCTGTTCATGGACCTGCGCAGTGCGGAACTGACCAAGTACGCCGCCAACGGCATGCTCGCGACCAAGATCAGCTTCATCAACCAGATTGCCGAACTGGCGGAGCACCTGGGGGCCGACATCGAATCCGTGCGCCTGGGCATCGGCGCTGACTCACGGATCGGCTACCACTTCATTTATCCGGGCTGCGGCTATGGAGGCTCGTGCTTTCCCAAGGACATGCGCGCCTTGATCCACTCTGCCGAACAAGCCAATTGCTCAAGCGACCTGCTGCAAGCGGTGGAAACCATCAATCTGCGACAAAAACACAAGCTGTTCGAACGCATCAAGGCGTTCTACAAAGGCGACTTGCGGGGCAAGACCTTCGCGTTGTGGGGCCTGGCCTTCAAGCCCAATACCGACGACATGCGCGACGCACCGAGCCGTACGCTGCTGGAGGCGCTGTGGGCCGCCGGGGCCAGTGTTCGCGCGTTCGATCCCGAGGCCATGCAGCAAACCCAGTTGCTCTACCCCGACGAGTCGAAACTGATGCTCATGGGCACCCCGGAATCGGTCTTGCCCGGTGCCGACGCCCTGATCATCTGCACCGAATGGCAACCGTTCAAGGCCCCGGACTTCCAATTGATCCAGCAGCGGCTCAAGGCCCCGGTGATTTTCGATGGCCGCAACCTGTACGACCCGGAACGCATGGCGGACAAGGGGTTTATCTACTTCCCGATGGGGCGCGGGCAATCCTGCAATTTACCCATTGCCCAGCAGCCATGGCTCGAAGTTCCCAAGAGCGCCTGAATGAGTTACCTCAAAATTAATGCACTCAACCAGCATTAATATGAATTTGTAACCCAAGGGGGCGGACGGCACACTGTGCATCGTTCCTCCCCCAACTGTTGGAACACTTAAAGGGCTTTCTGGGATACCCCCGTAAGCCCCTTTTTTTGTTCGTTTTTTTTGGATTGTCGCTGAATGCTTTCTCGCTGGTTCCCCGCTGCTATCAATACCCGTCCAACCGAATGGAGTCGCGCCGCCATCGGCATGGCCCTCGGAACCCTGTTCAGTGTCTGGCTCTGTGGCCAGGTTTTCGGCCTTGAGGTGGCGCAGCACCTGATCGGTCCGCTCGGCGCCTCGGCCGTGCTGTTGTTTGCGGTGTCATCGGGCGCCCTCGCCCAGCCCTGGTCGATTTTCGGCGGTTACCTGTGTGCCTCTGTCCTCGCATTGTTGGTGGCCCATGTGTTGGGTCGCACGCTGGAAAGCGCCTGTCTGGCGGCAGGCATGGCGCTGATATTGATGTGCTGGCTGCGTTGCCTGCATCCTCCAGCGGGAGCCCTCGCCGCGACGCTGGTGCTGGCCGATCCGTCGATCATCGCCTTGGATTGGCAGGCCGTGGGTGCGGCGATGCTGGCCGGTTCTGGCCTGCTCGCTTTTGCGCTGGCCTACAACAACCTGACGCGCGTGCGCTATCCCAAGCGCGCCAGTGAGCCGGTGGCGGTGATACCGGCCGACCACCCCCCGGTCGATCGCCAGGCCATCACCGCCGAAGACTTGAAATCGGCACTTGAGGAAATGGAAGCGTTCTTCGACGTAACCCCCGAAGATCTGGAGCAATTGATCCACGCCAGCGAGCGTCATGCCAAGCGCCGCAGCATCACGCAGGTGCTGTCGGGTCGCGGTTGAGCCTGTGGCTGCTATAAATATGCAGACAGGACCTGCACGTATCCCGGTTGTGCAATGCAAATTTGCACTGTTACGATCCCGACCGGGTACGCGCGACATCATTTATAAAGAACAATAAAAGCAGGGAGTTAGCGATGACAGCTCAGGTTTCATCCCAAGCTGCGGGCCGCGTCGAAACCGCGCCTTACGAGGTGCTGGTCGAAGTCCGCAACCAGATTGGCCACTTGACCCTGAACCGCCCCGCCGGCCTCAATGCCCTCACCCTGGGCATGGTGCGCAGCATGCAACAGCAACTCGATGCCTGGGCCCACGATTCGCAGATCCGCGCCGTGGTCCTGCGCGGCGCCGGCGACAAGGCGTTCTGTGCCGGCGGCGATATCCGTTCGCTGTACGACAGCCACAAGCAGGGCGACACCCTGCATGAGGATTTCTTCGTCGAGGAGTACGCCCTCGACCTGACCATTCACCATTACCGCAAACCAATCCTCGCCCTGATGGACGGCTTCGTGCTGGGCGGTGGCATGGGCCTGGCGCAAGGCGCCGACCTGCGGATAGTGACCGAACGCAGTCGCCTGGGCATGCCCGAAGTCGCCATCGGCTACTTCCCGGACGTGGGCGGCAGTTACTTCCTGCCGCGCATTCCCGGCGAGCTGGGCATCTACCTCGGCGTCAGCGGCGTGCACATCCGCGCCGCCGACGCGTTGTATTGCGGATTGGCCGACTGGTACCTCGACAGCCGCAAGCTCACGCAGCTGGATGAGCGTCTCGATCGGCTGGAATGGCGCGACACTGCACTCAAGGACTTGCAAAGCCTGCTGGCAAAAATCGCTGTGCAACAGCTCCCTGCCCCACCCTTGGCCGACCTGCGGCCGGCCATCGATCATTTCTTTGCCCTGCCCGACGTTCCCAGCATGGTCGAGCAGATGCGCCAGGTCACCGTCGCGAACAGCCATGAGTGGGCGCTGAAGACCGCCGAGCTCCTGGAGACCCGCTCGCCCCTGGCGATGGCGGTGACCCTGGAAATGTTGCGTCGTGGCCGGCACCTGAGCCTGGAAGACTGCTTTGCCCTGGAGCTGCACCTGGACCGCCAATGGTTCGCGCGCGGCGACCTGATCGAAGGTGTGCGCGCCTTGCTGATCGATAAAGACAAGAACCCGCAATGGAACCCGCCGACCCTGGAGGCGCTGGACGCCGCACAAGTGGCGAGCTTCTTCGACGGCTTCGACTACCACGGGAATTGAACATGCAAGACCTTGAGCTGACCGAAGAACAAGTGATGATTCGTGACATGGCCCGTGATTTCGCCCGCAATGAAATCGCCCCCCATGCTCAAGCCTGGGAAAAGGCTGGCTGGATCGACGACGGTGTTGTGGCGAAGATGGGCGAATTGGGCCTGCTGGGCATGGTGGTGCCCGAGGAATGGGGCGGCACCTACGTCGATTACGTCGCCTATGCCCTCGCCGTGGAAGAAATCTCTGCAGGCGACGGTGCCACCGGGGCGTTGATGAGCATCCACAACTCGGTGGGTTGCGGGCCGGTCCTGAATTTTGGCACCGCTGAACAGAAACAAACCTGGTTGGCGGACCTGGCCAGCGGCCAGGCGATTGGCTGTTTCTGCCTGACCGAACCCCAGGCCGGTTCCGAGGCGCACAACCTGCGCACCCGCGCCGAACTGCGCGATGGTCAGTGGGTAATCAACGGCGCAAAGCAGTTCGTCAGCAATGGCAAGCGGGCGAAACTGGCGATTGTCTTTGCCGTGACAGACCCGGAACTGGGCAAAAAAGGCATTTCGGCATTCCTGGTGCCGACGGACACGCCGGGGTTCAACGTTGACCGCTCCGAACACAAGATGGGCATCCGCGCGTCAGATACCTGCGCGGTGACGCTGAGCAACTGCACCGTGCCCGAGGCCAATCTGCTGGGTGCCCGAGGCAAAGGCCTGGCCATCGCCCTGTCCAACCTGGAAGGCGGTCGCATCGGCATCGCCGCCCAAGCCCTGGGCATCGCCCGCGCGGCGTTCGAAGCGGCCCTGGCCTATTCCCGCGATCGGGTGCAGTTCGACAAGCCGATCATCGAGCACCAGAGCATCGCAAACCTGCTGGCCGACATGCACACCCGCCTGAATGCCGCCCGCCTGCTGATCCTCCACGCCGCCCGCCTACGTAGCGCGGGTAAGCCGTGCCTGTCGGAGGCGTCGCAAGCCAAGCTGTTTGCTTCGGAAATGGCGGAGAAAGTCTGTTCGTCGGCGATACAGATCCATGGTGGGTATGGGTATCTGGAGGATTATCCGGTCGAGCGCTACTACCGGGACGCGCGGATTACCCAGATCTATGAGGGGTCGAGCGAGATTCAGCGGATGGTGATTGCCCGCGAACTCAAGCACTACCTGCTGTAATTGCGGGAAAAGCATCGCGGGCAAGCCCGCTCCTACAGGGATTGGTGGCGTAACACAGATGGCGCATACACCTCAATTCTACTGTGGGAGCCTGCTCGCGAAAGCGATGGATCTGCCATATCAAGGCCAAATGTCCCGCCACCGTCGCGAGCAAGCCCGCTCCCACACCGGATTTTCCGTAGCCACGACAAGCTAGCCACGAGTACGACGTGACAAGCACATCATTTCAATCAAAACTTCACGTCTGACAAAAAGACGAAGCAGCCCATGTACCCCTCGCTGACCGCCTTCACCCCTTGCGACCTCGCCACCCTGCTACGCAGCCTGCAACCCATCGCGCCGCTGCTGGACACCCTCACGGACACGGTGTTTTTCATCAAGGACAACCAGGCCCGCTACGCATTCGTCAACCAGACCCTCGCCCGGCGTTGCGGCTTCAAGCATTGCAATGACCTGCTCGGCCTCACCGCAGAGCAAGTGTTCCCGGAGCGCTTCGGCCCGCTGTACACGGAACAGGATCGACGCGTGCTCGCCAGCGGACGGGAGCTGGCCGACCAACTCGAATTGCACCTGTATTACGGCAACCAACCGGTGTGGTGTCTGACCCACAAGCTCGCCTTGCACGAGCCCGGCGGTCGGATCGTCGGCTTGGCCGGAATCTCTCGGGATTTGCAGTCGCCACAATCGAATCATCCGGCGTATCAGAAACTGGCCGCGGTGGACGCACATATAAAACAGCATTTCGCCCAATCCATCAGCCTGGCTGACCTCACCGCCATCGCTGGCTTGTCGGTGGCGCAGTTGGAGCGGCACTGCAAGCGCATCTTCCAGCTCACACCCAGGCAGATGATCCACAAGGCTCGTCTTGAGGAGGCGTCGCGGTTATTGCTGGATCGGGACATGCCCATCACCGAAATCGCCTTGCGTTGCGGCTATACCGATCACAGTGCGTTCAGCCGCCAGTTCCGCGCCCTGACCAGCCTTTCGCCCAGCCAATACCGGGAGAACCAACGTTGAGCCTGTTCCTTTAGGGGGCGCAAACCCACCCCACTGCTCCCATCTGTAACACCTCAATTTGCGCTCTGGGTCCGATACCCGCCCACCCGCAAAACCATAAATCAACGTTATCAACGACTTACCAAAAACCTTGGAATAACGCCCGATCAGGCACGTCGATTGCTTATCTAATATCGTATACGAAATCCTCAATCCGATATCTCACCGCATTTATTCGACAGCGAGGCCTTTATGAAAAACCGTGCATTAGCCGCAGCCCTCAGCGTTGTCCTCTTTCCCCTCATTGCTCTTCCCGCCCATGCCGACAAGCTCGATGACATCATCGGCTCGGGCAAGCTGCGTTGCGCCGTCACCTTGGATTTCCCGCCCATGGGCTTTCGCGATGAAAGCAACAAACCGGCGGGATTCGACGTGGACTATTGCAATGACCTGGCGAAAGTCCTGGGTGTGGATGCCGAAGTGGTGGAAACCCCGTTCTCCGACCGCATCCCCGCACTGATCTCAGGCCGCGCCGATGTCATCGTCGCCTCCACGTCCGACACCCTGGAGCGGGCCAAGACCGTGGGCCTGACCGTGCCCTACTTCGCCTTCCAGATGGTGGTATTGACCCGCGACGACACCGGTATCAATAGCTACACCGACCTCAAGGGCAAGAAACTCGGCAATACCAGCAGCACCTATGAAGCCATCGCCCTGGAGAAGGACCAGAAGAGTTGGGGCAGCGGCAGTTTCCGCGCCTATCAATCGCAGAACGACACGTTGCTGGCCGTGGCCCAAGGGCACATCGATGCCACCGTGGTCACCAACACCGTCGCCGCCGCCACCATCAAATCGGGCAAGTACAAGGGGCTGAAGATCGCCGGTAATGCGCCTTACGTCATCGACTACGTGTCCCTCGGCGCCAAGCGCAGCGAGTACGGCCTCATCAACTACCTCAACCTGTTCGTCAACCAGCAAGTGCGCACCGGCCGGTACAACGAGCTGTTCGTCAAATGGGTCGGCACAGAAATCCCGCCAGCCAACCTGACCGTGCCCCAGGTCTACTACTAAGGAGCCCGGCATGCCTAGCACGCCTATCCGCTTGCAAGGTCGAAGCCTGGTGGAGGGTGCCGCCCAGGGCACCCTGCTGTTCGCCGACGTTGGCCTGAGTTTTTGGGGTGGAGTCGATCCGGCCACGGGCGAAGTCATCGACCGCCATCATCCCCTCAGCGGCGAGAGCCTGGCGGGCCGGGTGCTGGCGATTCCCAGTGGACGCGGTTCCTGCACCGGCAGCAGCGTGCTGATGGAACTCATCAGCAACGGTCACGCGCCAGCCGCCCTGGTGCTGGCCGAGGCCGATGAAATCCTGGTCTTGGGTGTGCTGGTGGCTGAAGTGATTTTCCAACGCTCGCTGCCAGTGTTGTGCATTGGCCGTGAGGCATTCGAGGGCTTGCGAGGTCAAGGATTCGCGCGCATCGAGGGAAGTTGCCTGACGTTGTCCGGGCGCCGGCCCAACGATCAGTGGTACGCGGCGGATATCCCCTCGCAACCGCTCGCACCCTCCACCGTCCGCCTGAACGAACGGGACCAGGCGTTGCTTGACGGTGCATACGGCAAGGCTGCAAAAGTGGCAATGGGAATCGTCCTGCGAATGGCCGAGATCCAGGGTGCCGATGAACTGCTGGACATCACTCAGGCGCACATCGACGGCTGCATCTATACCGGCCCGGCCAGCCTGCGTTTTGCCGAACAGTTGGTGCAGTGGGGCGCGAAAGTGAGCGTGCCCACGACGCTCAATTCGATTTCCGTGGACCAACGCCAATGGCGCGAGCTCGGCGTCGATCCTGCACTGGGCGAACCGGCCAGCGCCCTGGGCGATGCTTATATGGCCATGGGCGCGCAGTTGAGCTTCACCTGTGCGCCCTACCTGCTGGACACTGCGCCCACCGTCGGCGAGCAGATCGTCTGGGCCGAATCCAACGCAGTGGTCTATGCCAACAGCGTGCTCGGTGCCCGAACGCAGAAGTACCCGGACTTCCTCGATATCTGCATCGCCCTGTGCGGTCGCGCGCCGTTGGCTGGTTGTCATCTCGATGATCAGCGCAAAGCCGGGCTGATCGTCGAAGTCCCCAAGCTCGACTCAACGGATGACAGTTTCTACCCGCTGTTGGGCTATCACATCGGCAGCCTGACGGGCCGACGCATTCCGCTGATTCGGGGACTGGAAAACGCTGCCCCCCATCTCGACGACCTCAAGGCTTTTGGCGCCGCATTTGCCACCACCAGCGCCGCACCGCTGTTCCACATCGCCGGGGTAACACCAGAAGCCATGGATCCGGCCCACGTCCAGGATCACCCAGCCCAATTACCGGTGCAGACCCTGGATGGAGCAGGATTGCTTGCCAGTTGGCGCGAGCTCAACAGCGCCCGACACAGGCACGTAGACGTGGTGTCCCTGGGCAATCCGCATTTTTCCCTCAGTGAATTCGCCGCGTTGGCACGCCTGTGTGCGGGACGGATCAAACACCCCGACGTGGTCCTCGCGATCACCTGCGGCCGGGCCGTGCTGGAGCAGGCGCGCCAGGCCGGTTACCTGGAGGTGATCCAGGTTTTCGGCGCAACGCTGGTCACCGACACCTGCTGGTGCATGCTGGGCGAACCGGTGATCCCGCCAACCGCCACCACCCTGATGACCAACTCCGGCAAATACGCGCACTACGCGCCAGGCTTGGTTGGACGTGGCGTGCATTTCGCCAGTTTGGCCGAATGCGTCGAGGCCGCCTGCACCGCCACGGCCAGCGGCGAGCCACCGCAATGGCTGCAACCCTCCGCGGCCAAGGGGAACCCGAGCCATGTTTGACTACACGTTCCAATGGCGCCCGGCCTTACGCGCCCTGCCCGACATGCTCGCCGGCGCCTGGGTCACCTTCGAAACCGCCGCGCTGTCGATGATCTTCGGCGTGCTGATCGCCCTGGTCCTGACGGTGATGCGCCAGGCGCGCCATCCGCTGCTGCGCGGTGTCGGCAACGGCTGGGTGTCGATCGCCCGCAACACGCCGTCGTTGTTCCAGATCTACATCCTCTACTTCGGTCTCGGCTCCCTCGGGCTGCACGTCAGTTCGTGGTTCGCCCTGCTGGCGGGCATCACCTTCAACAATGCCGGCTACCTGGCGGAGAACTTTCGCGGCGGCCTCAAGGCCGTGCCAGGCACGCAAATGCGCGCCGCCCGCTCCCTGGGCATGAGCGCGTTCCAGGCCTACCGCATGATCATCGTCCCGCAACTGCTTCGCATCGTGTTCTACCCGCTGACCAACCAAATGGTCTGGGCGGTGCTGATGACGTCCCTGGGCGTGGTGGTCGGCCTGAACAACGACCTCACCGGGGTGACGCAGGAATACAACGTCAAGACGTTCCGCACCTTCGAATATTTCGCCCTCGCGGCGGCGCTGTATTACCTGATCGCCAAGCTGATCGTCGGGCTGGCCCGACTGTTGTCCTGGCGCCTGTTTCGTTATTGAGGAGGGCTGGTCATGTTTTCTACAAGCCTTACCGTCAACGACCTGTTGTATCTGCTCCAAGGTGCCTGGGTCACGGTGCAATTGACTGCCTGGTCGATCTTGCTGGGCACCCTGGCCGGGCTGCTGTTCGGCCTGTTGCGGGCGCTGTTGCCCCGGGTGAGCCTGCCACTCGCCTGGGTGCTCGATGCGTTTCGCAGCGTGCCGCTGCTGATCCAGTTCGTGCTGTTCAACTCCCTCAAGAGCATCGTCGGCCTGGACCTCAGCGCCTTTGCCGTCGGTTGTATCGTGCTTGGGGTCTATGCCGCCGCGTATTTCACCGAGATTGTCCGGGGCGGCGTGCTGGCGGTGCCGCTGAGCACCCGGCGGGCCAGCCGGTCATTGGGATTGAGCTATTTGCAGGACCTGCGTTTCATCGTCCTGCCGATTGCCACCCGCGTGGCGTTTCCCGGATGGTTGAACCTGGTCCTCGGGGTCATGAAAGACACCGCGCTGGTGATGTGGATCGGCATCGTCGAGCTGCTGCGCGCTTCGCAAACCATCGTCACGCGTATTCAGGAACCCCTGCTGGTGCTGTGCATCGCGGGCCTCATCTACTACGTCATGAGCCTGGTGGTCGCCCGCCTTGGCGCACGCCTGGAAAGAAGGTGGCAGGAAAATGATTGAGATCGAAAACGTGCACAAATCCTTCGGCAACCTCGAAGTGGTCAAGGGCGTCAGCCTGACGGTGGACAAGGGCGAGGTCGTATCGATCATCGGCGGCTCCGGTTCCGGTAAATCGACCCTGCTGATGTGCATCAACGGCCTGGAGCCGATCCAGAAAGGCAGCATCCGCGTGGACGGCGTGGAGGTCCACGACAGCGCCACCGACCTCAACCGGCTGCGGCAGAAGATCGGCATCGTGTTCCAGCAATGGAACGCCTTCCCACACCTGACCGTGCTGGAAAACGTGATGCTGGCGCCACGCAAGGTGCTGGGCAAGAGCAAGCAGGACGCCGAGGCGCTGGCGGTCAGCCAGCTCGAGCACGTGGGCCTCGGGGACAAGCTCAAGGCCTTTCCCGGCAAGCTCTCCGGCGGACAGCAGCAGCGCATGGCCATCGCCCGGGCGCTGGCGATGTCGCCGGACTACATGCTGTTCGACGAAGCCACCTCGGCCCTCGACCCGCAGTTGGTCGGTGAGGTGCTGGACACCATGCGCATGCTCGCCGAAGACGGCATGACCATGGTCCTGGTGACCCACGAGATTCGGTTCGCCCGCGATGTGTCCGACCGGGTAGCGTTCTTCTGCAACGGCCGGGTCCATGAGATCGGGCCGCCGGACCAGGTGATCGGCAACCCGGTGCAGCCGGAGACGGCTGCGTTCCTTAAATCGGTGAAATAGCGGATGGCCCTTTCGCGAGCAAGCTCGCTCCCACA
>NZ_JAOSHO010000850.1 GCF_025917275.1 Pseudomonas agronomica
GGAGCGAGCCTGCTCGCGAAGGCGTCCGAATAATCACCACACATCCCCAACCAACCCGCTACAGTTGGCAAGCTCGCCCGCGCCACGGATAATGCCCAGTTTTTCCACCAGCGCATCGAAGCGCCGCCGCGCCTGCGGTTGAAAGAGAAGACCATGAAAGACACCATTCGCCAGCTCATCCAGCAAGCCATCACCCAACTCGTCACTGAAGGTGTGCTGCCAGAAGGCCTGTCGCCGGCGATTCAGGTCGAGAACACCCGCGACAAGACCCACGGAGACTTCGCCAGCAACATCGCGATGATGCTCGCCAAGCCGGCCGGCATGAAGCCTCGCGACCTGGCGGAAAAAATCATCGCCGCGCTGCCGGCCGACGAGAACGTCAGCAAGGCTGACATCGCCGGCCCCGGGTTCATCAACTTCTTCCAGAACACCCAGGCCCTGGCCTCGCGCCTCGACGCTGCCCTGGCCGACGCGCGTCTCGGCGTGCGCAAGGCCGGCCCGCTGCAGCGCACCGTGGTCGATCTCTCGGCCCCCAACCTCGCCAAGGAAATGCACGTCGGCCACCTGCGCTCGACCATCATTGGCGACGGCGTGGCCCGCGTGCTGGAGTTCCTCGGCGACACGGTGATCCGCCAGAACCACGTCGGCGACTGGGGCACCCAGTTCGGCATGCTGATGGCCTACCTGCAGGAAAACCCGATCACCAGCGACGAGCTGTCGGACCTGGAAAACTTCTACCGCGCCGCGAAACAACGCTTCGACGAATCGCCTGAATTCGCCGACCGCGCCCGCGGCCTGGTGGTCAAGCTGCAGGCCGGCGACGCCGAGTGCCTGGCGCTGTGGACCAAGTTCAAGGACATCTCCCTGTCCCACTGCCAGAAAATCTACGAGTTGCTGAACGTCAAGCTGACGATGGCCGACGTGATGGGTGAAAGCGCCTACAACGATGACCTGGTCAATGTGGTCAACGACCTCCGCGCCAAGGGCATGCTGGTGGAAAGCAACGGCGCCCAGTGCGTCTTCCTCGACCAGTTCAAGACCGCCGATGGCGAGCCGCTGCCGGTGATCATCGTCAAGGCCGACGGCGGCTACCTCTACGCCACCACCGACCTGGCGGCCGTGCGCTACCGCAACCGCGTACTCAAGGCTGATCGGGTGCTGTATTTCGTCGACCAGCGCCAGGCCCTGCACTTCCAGCAGGTGTTCGAAGTGGCCCGCCTGGCCGGCTTCGTGACCCACCCGATGGAAATGGAACACATGGGCTTCGGT
>NZ_JAOSHO010000851.1 GCF_025917275.1 Pseudomonas agronomica
GGGAGCAAGCTCCCTCGCCACGGAACGTGTTACGCCAGGTAGTCGGCCAGGCCGCGGTAGCAGGTCAGAAGATGATAAGGGGTGGTCGAAGGCATGTCCCGGCGACTGACATTGCCATCCGCGTCGAGGCATTCGTTCCAGCCACGGGGATGCAGGAAATGCTGCTGCAACGCTTGTAGCTGACGCAGCAACACTCCGTCGCTTCCCGCGCGCAACGTCAACGCCCGCAGGTATTCCGCCTGGGCCCAGATGCGTTGAGTGGCGTCGCGTGGGGTTGTCTGCGGTGCCAGGCTCAACATCGCGCAGACGGCGCCGCAATCCGGATCGACACCTTGTTCCTCAGTAAGGCTGAAGCTGAGCTCCAGCGCCGCGTGCAGTTTGCCGCCGTGCAACAAGGGCGATGACGCCAGCAGGAAATACCATTCGAACTGGTGGCCCGGCTCGAACCAGTTATCCACAGCCTTGAGCGGTTTCTCCATCATGACCTGTTGCCCAGGATCCACGAACTGCCTGGACATGGCGTCACACAGGCTCAGCAGGGCTTGGCGGACATAGGCGTCGTCGCGCACCGAAAGGACCGCAAGGAAGGCCTCTGCCAGGTGCATCAGCGGATTTTGCAGTGGGCCGGATTGGCAAGTCGACCAGTCTCGCCCGAGGCTGGCTTCGTACAGGCCGTCGCCGGTGGCGAAACGTCGGGTGACCACTTCCAGCGCGGCATTCAACGTCGATTCCACCAACGGCTCGCGAACCTTGTCCCAGTAATGGGCGCAGGCGAACAGGATGAATGCGTGGGTATAGAGGTCTTTGCCGGTGTCCAGCGGCGCGCCCTGCGGGTCGATGCTGTAGAACCAGCCGCCATGCTCGGCATCGTGGAAATGTCGCTGCAGCGAGCGGAACAGGGCGCTTGCCCGTTCCTCGGCCAGTGGCACTTCGCCAATCAGGCTGGCGAACACATACAACTGTCGCGCACAGGCCATGGCGCGGTAGCGCTGGGGCGGTAGCGGCGCGTGTTCCGCATCCAGGGATTCGTAGGGCAACGCCAGTTCGGCATTCCAGCCCGGGCCTTGCCACATTGGCACGATCACGTCGTGAAAATGCTGGCGCACCGTGGTGAACAAGGTGGTCAGTTCAGGCAAAGAGGCGGAGCGGGAAGCATCGGGCATTGGCGGACGTCGTCACAGCGGGGGCGAATGCGCGACATGGTAGCAGAGTGACCGACTCCAGAGAGATGACGCCTGTAAGTCCGTCATCGCGAGCAAGCTCGCTCCC
>NZ_JAOSHO010000852.1 GCF_025917275.1 Pseudomonas agronomica
CGGGTTCTCTTCCAATCTTAATTTGAGGTGCTGCCATGTTTCTGATCGCATTTCTCGGCGGGATCCTGACGATCCTCAGCCCTTGTATTCTTCCCGTGGTGCCGTTCCTGTTCGCCCGGGCCAATCAGTCGCGCAGCTCGGTGTTGTTGACGCTGGGCGGCATGGTGTTGACCTTCGCCGCCGTGTCCAGCCTGGCGGTGGTCAGCAGCGAATGGGTGTTGCGGGCCAGCGTTGCCGGGCGGCAAGTCGCCCTGGTGGTGATGGTGCTGTTTGCCCTGTCGCTGATGTTCAGCCGGGTGGGCACTTGGTTGGCGCGGCCGCTGGTCAACCTGGGCAATCGTCTCGATGCCGGCGCCGGGCGGATGAGTGGGCCTGTGGCGTCGGTGTTGATCGGCGTCGCCACCGGGTTGCTCTGGGCACCGTGCGCTGGCCCTGTCCTTGGCGTGATCCTGACCGGGGCGATGCTGCAAGGCGCCAGCGCCCAGACCAGCCTTTTGTTGCTCGCCTACGGCCTGGGCAGTGCCTTGTCACTGGGCACCTTGATCCTCGCCGGCCGCGGCTTGGTCGGTCGGTTGAAACTCTCGCTGCCGATCACCGCCTGGCTGCGCCGCGCCACCGGGGCGCTGGTGTTGCTGGCCGCCGTGGCAATCGGCACCGGGGCGGATGACCGGTTACTGGCCGCGACGTCGTCGCAACAGTCGGCCAGCCTGGAAAAAAGCCTGCTGGAGAACGTGCCCAAGGCCATCGACTATGTAGTGAGCAAGGCCGGCGCGAGCACTATGCCAACGCTCGAATCCCAAGGCGCCATGCCTGCGCTGGACGGCGCGGTGCAATGGCTCAACTCGCCGCCGCTGAGCAGCGAGTCGTTGCGGGGCAAGGTGGTGCTGGTGGATTTCTGGACCTACGACTGCATCAACTGCCAGCACACGCTGCCGTATGTGAACGACTGGGCGAAGAAATACGCGAAGGACGGTCTGGTGGTCATCGGCGTCCACACCCCGGAATACGGCTACGAGAAGATCATCGACAACGTGCGCGAGCAGGTGCGCAAACTGGACATCCAGTACCCGGTCGCCATCGACAACCAATATGCAATCTGGCGCGCTTTCAACAACCAGTACTGGCCAGCCCATTACCTCATCGATGCCAAGGGGCAGGTGCGCTACAGCCACTTCGGTGAAGGGCGATACGGCGAGCAGGAACAGGTGATCCAGCAATTGCTGCAAGAGGCGAAGGCCGGCCAATAACCCGTAGCTTGCTCCCACTGG
>NZ_JAOSHO010000853.1 GCF_025917275.1 Pseudomonas agronomica
CAGCGCCATGCAACGCTGTGACCAAGGACGCCTGAAACTCAGTTGCGAGCAGCAGGTAACCCGCAGCGGTGACCTGCTGAGCGTGAAAGTGCTGGTGCATGAACGCGAACATGACGGTCCGCCGCTGGCGCGCCTGGAAACGTTGTTCAGCCGCCCTGTTCCCCCGCCATGAATCAGCGCAACGACGGGAGCGCCACCGGCGCCGGCAGACGGGCCATCGACAGGCGCGATTCAACGCCGGCCCGCTCGATGACCACGGCATCGGCCTCGATTCCTCGCAGGCGCACGCCTTCGCCCAAGGGCTCTCCCGCACGAAAAGCCCGCGGCGGCGAATCCTCGATGCTGAGAATCGCCACCGCGCCATGGGGTCCGGCCAGCAGGCCGCTGAGCTTGATCTCCAGGTTCTGCGCAGAACCGGCGAACCATTGCGCCGCCGCTTGGCCAGTGGCTGCCAAGGGCGGCAGGGGTTCGCTATTGGCCTGGGCTTGCACGGGCGCCGAATCGTTGAGCAAGAAGCCCCAGGTGACAAGCCCCGCCACGCTGGCCAACACGGCGACAGCCTGTACCAGCGTGGCCGGATCGAGGCGATGGAAATGGCGCATGAGCGGATCCTCCGTGACGTCCAGTGCTTCAGGCTACCAGCGCTTTCTCACGGTTTTATTGCAAATTCACCCCAGCCACAGGCGTAGCGACCATGAATGAATGGCGACACCGGCAACGAGGCTTCACGCTGATCGAATTGATGGTCGTGCTGGTGATCATCGGCATCGCCAGCGCCGCCATCAGCTTGAATATCCACACCGACGCGGCAAGTGGCTTGCGCGAGGATGCCAAGCGCCTGGCCCTGCTGCTGGAAACCGCCCAGGCCGAAGCGCGCAGCGATGGGCGGCGCATCGCCTGGGTCGCCGACAGCCAGGGCTACCGTTTCGTGCGGCTGGACGCTGTCGGCGCGCAGGACCGGGAGTTCATCAACGACCCGCAACTGCGCCCCAGGCACTGGAGCGCGGGACCGGTGCAGGTGCGCATCCACCCAGGCAAAACACTGGTGCTCGATGCCGAATGGATTGCCGCGCCCCTGCACGTCATTCTGTCCAGCAACCAGGCCAGCGTATCGGTGACGCGCACCGCGGCTGGCCGCATCGAGGTGCATTGATGGTCCGGCAGAACGGCTTCACGCTGATTGAAGTGATGGTCGCCATCCTGCTGATGACCATCGTCAGCCTGATCGCCTGGCGCGGGCTCGACGGCGTGACCCGCGCCGACGCCC
>NZ_JAOSHO010000854.1 GCF_025917275.1 Pseudomonas agronomica
TACACCCATTGCCCTACCGCGCCAACCCCGCCGAGTATTTCGCGGCGATCCGCTATGCCCCCGGCAGCGTCCTGCTCGACAGTGGCCGACCGAGCGCCGAACGCGGACGCTACGACCTGCTCAGCGCCTGGCCATTGGAACAACTGGCGGTACGGCCTGACGAAACTGGCAGCGATTTCCTGCGACGTCTTCGGATGCATCTGGCGCAACTGGGCCATGCGGAACTGCCAACGACGGTGCAATTGCCCTTCGCCGGCGGCTTGATCGGCTACTTGAGCTACGACTTCGGCCGACACCTCGAGGCCCTGCCCTCACAGGCACAAGATGATCTGCAATTGCCCGACGCGCGTTTCGGCCTGTACGACTGGGCGCTGATCTCCGACCACCAGGCCGGCACCAGCCAATTGGTCTTCCATCCCCATTGCGGCGAGAGTGAACGCCAACGACTGATCGAGCTATTCAGCCGGCCATCCGCAGCGCCTGCCACCGCATTCAGTCTTGCAGGCCCGATGGCACCCGACCTCAGCGCCGACGCCTATCGACAGGCATTCGAACGCATCCAGGCGTATATCCAGGCCGGCGATTGTTACCAGGTCAACTTTGCCCAGCGCTTCCGCGCCCCATGCCACGGCGATGCCTGGACCGCTTATCAGGCGCTGCGAACGGCTTGCCCCACGCCATTCTCAGGTTTCCAGAACCTGCCGGAGGGTGGCGCGGTGTTGAGCCTGTCGCCGGAACGCTTCGTCAAGGTCAGCGAAGGCCACGTCGAAACCCGTCCGATCAAGGGCACCCGGCCCCGTGGCACAACGCCCGACGAAGACGCCGCCCACGCCGCCGAGCTGCTGGCCAGCCCCAAGGACCGGGCGGAGAACCTGATGATCGTCGACCTGCTGCGCAACGACCTGGGCCGCACGTGCCGTGTCGGCTCGGTGCGGGTGCCGGAGCTGTTCAGTCTTGAAAGCTACCCGAACGTGCACCACCTGGTCAGCAGCGTGACCGGCGAGCTGGCGGAGGGCAAAGATGCCTTGGACCTGATCGCCGGCAGCTTTCCCGGCGGCTCGATTACCGGCGCGCCGAAAATCCGCGCCATGCAAATCATCGATGAACTCGAACCGACCCGACGCGGGCTGTATTGCGGCTCGTTGTTGTACCTGGACGTGCGCGGGGAAATGGACAGCTCAATCGCCATCCGCAGTTTGCTGGTCAAGGACGGGCAAGTGTGCTGCTGGGGCGGCGGCGGGATTGTCGCGGATTCGGATTGGGAGG
>NZ_JAOSHO010000855.1 GCF_025917275.1 Pseudomonas agronomica
GCTGCAAGCCGGCCACGCGGTCAGCGCCAGTGATCCGATCCGCACCGATGTGCCATTGCTGTTGGTGGGTATCAAGGGCGAGAAGCGTTATACCCGCGTCGAACAATTGTCTGGCAAGACCCTGGCCTTGCCCAACGGCAGCGCGGCGGGGGATGCGGTCAGCCAGATCAACCAGAAGCTGGCATTGCTGAAATTGCCTCCGGTAAAAATCGAATGGGTCGATCCCACCCTGGCGGTTGAGGATGTGCTGGAGATGGTCCAGGGCGGCATTTTCCACCTGACCATCGTCGAGCAACCGATCGCCGAGCGGTGGGGCAAGATTCTCCCCAAGCTGCGTTTCGATCGCCAAGTCCTCATTGGCGAGCCGAGTGATGAGTATTGGTTCGTCCGGCGTGACGCCGCGATGTTGCGAGCGAGCATCGATCGGTTCCTCGCAACCTATAAAGTGCCCTCCAACGAAGATGCTGCATTCCTGCGCATCTACCGCCGTTTGTATCAGGTTCACTATCCGCTGGCTCGGGCCGATCGCCAGCGTCTGGAGAAACTGCGTCCTGTGCTGCAAAAGCATGCCCAGGCCCAAGGCATGGACTGGCTCAACCTGGCGGCCCTGGCGTTCAAGGAATCAGCCCTGCAACCCAAGGCACGCGGCGGTGGCGCGCCCACGGGCCTGATGCAGATCACCCCGTCGGCAGCCCAGCGGGTTGGAGTCAATAACATCCAGGACCTGGATGCCAACGTGCAGGCTGGCGCCAAGTACCTGGCCATGATCCGTCGCAAATTCTTCGCCAGCCCCAAGCTCAATGAGCGCGAACGCATGGCGTTTGTCCTCGCCGCCTATAACATGGGCCCCGAGCGCGTCCAAGGCATGCGTGCCGAGGCCCGGCGGCGTGGGCTGAATCCTAACCAGTGGTTTTTCCAGGTCGAGCGAATCGCCATGGAGCAGGTGGGAATGGGCGCGGTCAGCTACGTTAATAGTGTGAATAAATACTATCTGGCGTTTGATCGGGAGCGAGAGTCGCTGGAGTCCCAGGAACGAGAGGTGGTCTTGCGGAAGTAATCAAATAAATTGATTGTTATGGCGGATATTTTGCGCTGTTCCGATAAAATTATTTGATTAATATGGCGTCCAACCACACACACCAAGGAATGCATCCATGAGCACTCTCATCAACAAAGTACTGTCCTCCCGTGCCGGCTACGGCCTGACTGTCCTGCGCATCGTCGTTGGGATCGTCTTCGCCGCCCAC
>NZ_JAOSHO010000856.1 GCF_025917275.1 Pseudomonas agronomica
CGATGATCGAACTCCTGCAAGAATACTGGCGACCGTTCCTCTACAGCGATGGCACCAACATCACTGGCCTGGCCATGACCCTCTGGCTGCTCAGCGCCTCGCTGCTGGTGGGTTTCCTGGTGTCGATCCCGCTGTCCATCGCCCGGGTTTCGCCAAAGATCTATGTCCGTTGGCCGGTGCAGTTCTACACCTACCTGTTCCGCGGCACACCGCTCTATATCCAATTGCTGATTTGCTACACCGGCATCTACAGCATCGCCGCGGTACGCGCCCAGCCCCTGCTCGACAGTTTCTTTCGCGACGCGATGAACTGCACGATCCTGGCGTTCGCGTTGAACACCTGCGCCTACACCACGGAGATCTTCGCCGGGGCGATTCGCAGCATGAACCATGGCGAAGTCGAAGCAGCCAAGGCTTACGGGTTGACCGGTTGGAAGCTCTACACCTACGTGATCATGCCGTCCGCGCTGCGTCGCTCGTTGCCGTACTACAGTAACGAAGTGATCTTGATGCTGCATTCGACGACCGTGGCGTTCACCGCTACCGTTCCCGATGTGCTGAAGGTCGCGCGGGATGCCAACTCGGCCACATTCCTGACGTTCCAGTCGTTCGGGATCGCCGCGCTGATCTACCTGACCGTCACGTTTGCACTGGTGGGCCTCTTCCGTCTCGCCGAGCGCCGCTGGCTGGCCTTTCTCGGCCCAACCCACTAAGGCTTCCGTTCCAGGACATACACGTAAATGCGCCACCAGATCCATGACCTGCTGGCCCCGCTGCCGGGGACCGCACGCAAGATCCACAGCTTCCACTTCGGCCCGGAAAAAGCCGCTGGCAAAATCTATATCCAGTCGTCCCTGCACGCCGATGAGTTGCCCGGCATGCTCGTGGCCTGGCACCTCAAGCAGCGCCTGGCCGAACTTGAAAAATCCGGCCACCTGCGACACGAAATCGTGCTGGTGCCGGTCGCCAACCCTGTCGGCCTTGAACAGGTATTGATGGATGTGCCCCTGGGCCGCTACGAATTGGAAAGTGGGCAGAATTTCAACCGCCGCTTCGTCGACCTGAGCGAAGAGATCGGTAACGAAATCGAAGAGTTGCTCACCGACGATCCGCAGCACAACCTGTTGCTCATCCGCACCAGCCTGCGTGATGCCCTGAGTCGGCAGACCGCCGGCACGCAACTGCAATCCCAGCGCCTGGTCCTGCAGCGGCTGGCCTGCGACGCCGACATGGTGCTCGACCTG
>NZ_JAOSHO010000857.1 GCF_025917275.1 Pseudomonas agronomica
CCTGGGCAGCGGCAGCCTCGACGAGCTCCAGGCTATGGGTGGGCACCAGTGTTATCCGCGAGGTCCGTCCCGGCGCATGGCCGGAGCGCCCGGCGCGTTGCATCAGTCGCGCAACGCCTTTGGCCGAGCCGATCTGCAATACACGTTCGACCGGAAGGAAATCCACGCCGAGGTCCAGGCTGGACGTGCACACGACGGCCTTGAGCTGGCCGTCCTTCAGCGCTCGCTCCACCCAGTCGCGGGTATCACGGGACAACGAGCTGTGGTGCAGCGCAATCAGCCCGGCCCAATCGGGTCGCGCGTCGAGAATGGCCTGGTACCAGATTTCCGATTGCGCGCGGGTGTTGGTGAAGACCAGGCAACTGCCGCTGGCGTCAATTTCGGCGACAACCTGAGGCAGCATTTTCAAGCCGATGTGCCCGGCCCATGGAAAGCGCTCGAGGGTCGGTGGCAATAGCGTATCGATCTGCAGGGCTTTACCGTTGGCGCCCTGCACGCTGGTCCCGTTGCCTTGCGGGATAAGGACTTGCTCGGCGTGAGGCTGATTGCCCAAGGTCGCGGATACGCCCCACACAATCAGTCCGGGATGCCAGCGTCGCAAGCGTGCCAACGCCAATTGCAACTGGACGCCACGCTTGTTTCCGAGCAGTTCGTGCCATTCATCCACCACGACCATGCGCAGGGTCGAGACGGCGGTTTGCGCATCGGCACGGGCCAGCATCAGCGTCAGGCTTTCCGGCGTGGTGATCAGCGCAGTGGGCAGGCGCCGGCCTTGGCGGGCGCGCTCGTTGGCGCTGGTGTCGCCAGTGCGCAGGCCGACGCTCCAAGGGATGTGCAACGGCGTGAGCGGCGCTTCGAGGGCTTTGGCGGTGTCGGCGGCCAAGGCCCGCATGGGCGTGATCCACAAGACCGTCAACGGTTCGGGCGGCGGTTTGCGTTTGCGCGGTTTATCCGGCGGCGGCACTGAGCGCGCAAAACGATTGAGGGCGGCAAACCAGACAGCGTAGGTCTTGCCGGCGCCCGTGCTGGCATGCAGCAGCCCCGACTCGCCGCACTTGACGGCGGCCCACACGTGTTTTTGAAAAGCGAACGGCTTCCAGCCCCGGGCATCGAACCACTGTTTTGCGAAGTTGCTGGATGTCGCCATGGGTGCCGTGCATGCCCTGAAAGTCCTTCTTCAGAGACCACGGCAGGAGGTGAAAGGTTTTATGATCTGGTTGTGGCACGCGCGCTG
>NZ_JAOSHO010000858.1 GCF_025917275.1 Pseudomonas agronomica
CTGCGCATTTCCTGATCGAACGTGACGGCGCCGCGACCCAGTTTGTCTCTTGTCTGGATCGAGCTTGGCACGCGGGCGTTTCGTGCTTCGAGGGGCGAGAAACCTGTAACGACTTTTCCGTCGGCATCGAGCTGGAAGGCACCGATGACCTTCCTTTCACCGATGCACAATATTCCTCCCTCGTGGAACTGACCCGGCAGTTGCAGGCAGCGTTTCCGGCGATCACGGTGCAGCGTATTTGCGGGCACAGCGACATCGCCCCGGGGCGCAAGACCGATCCGGGGCCGGCATTCGATTGGGCACGCTACCGCGCGGCCCTGACAGAAGGGGAAGGACAATGAGTTTTCTGGTGTTGCTGCTGGCAGTCTGGATCGAGAAGTTCTCGGCCTTGCGCCAGCGAGTCCAGCGTGACGGCGGCTGGCTAGGCGAGTTGAACAAGCTTGAGGCGAGTCCGCGCTGGGGCAACCGGCCTTGGCTGGTGCTGGTGATGATGGTCCTGGTGCCGGTGGCTGCGTTGGCGTTGCTGCTTTGGATGCTGGAGCCAGTGGCCTACGGCTTGCTGGCGCTGCCGGTGCACCTGTTGGTGGTGATTTATTGCCTGGGGCGCGGTGATCTTTTGGCTGACCTTGGGCCGTTTCGCGATGCGTGGCGGCGCGAAAACCTGCAAGCGGCGGCTCACGTGGCCAAGCGCGACTTGAATATCGACGCGGACGGTGGCCAACCATTGCTGGAGCAGGTACAGAAGCATTTGCTGTGGCAGGCCTACCAGAGCTTTTTCGCGGTGATCTTCTGGTACTTCGTGTTGGGGCCCGTGGCCGCCCTGAGTTATCGCTTGCTGGCGCTGGCCGCCGAGCACAGCCAGAACCCTGGCGTGGCCGAGCGGGCCGCACAGCTGCGCCACGCCTTCGACTGGGTGCCGGTGCGATTGCTGGCAGCGAGCTTTGCCCTGGTGGGCAATTTCGTCGCGGTCAGCCGGGTCATGTTGCATGAACTGTTGAACTGGAACATCAGCGCCGCCGACCTCATCGACAAAGTTGGCCTGGTGGCCGGCGAGATTCCCACGCCCGTCGCCGGGCCGGACGGCATCAACAGCCTGGATCGACTTTGGGAATTGCTGCTGCGCGCGGCGGTGCTCTGGTATGCCGGGTTCGCGTTGTGGACGGTGTTGGGCTGAACACGGCTGTAGCGAGCAGCTGTTGTGGCGAGGGAGCTTGCGGTCTCGTAGGAGCTG
>NZ_JAOSHO010000859.1 GCF_025917275.1 Pseudomonas agronomica
CGGCGTGCCGGCCCAGGGCAATGGCCGCATCAGCGCCGACCAGGCCCGCAACATGGACCTCACGCCGCAAGCGATTACCGCGTTCATGCTTGGCCTCAATAGCAAGATTTCCACCTTCGCCCTGCAGCGCGAGATCAACGAGTTCCGAGGCGAACCGCTGCTGGCGATCCTGCCCGGCGTGGCGCTGCAGGAATTGTGGAGCCTGATGGGCACGGCGGAAAAAGCCCTGTTCGTGATTTCGCTGTTCGTCGTCCTGACCGGGTTGATCGGCATGCTCACGGCGATCCTCACCAGCCTCAACGAGCGCCGCCGGGAAATGGCGATCCTGCGTTCGGTGGGCGCGCGACCGTGGCACATCGCGAGCCTGCTGGTGCTCGAAGCCTTCGCCCTGGCGTTGGCCGGCGTCACCGCCGGGCTGGTGTTGCTGTACATCGGCATCGCGGCCGCCCAGGGTTACGTGCAGGCGGCCTACGGTTTGTACCTGCCATTGGGCTGGCCGAGCGAATATGAATGGACGCTGCTCGCTGGCATCCTGGTCGCCGCCCTGTTGATGGGCAGCGTGCCGGCCTGGCGCGCCTATCGCCAATCGTTGGCCGACGGCCTGTCGATCCGTTTATGAGGAAGCCGAAGATGCCCCGCGCCCTGTTTGCGCTGTTGATGCTGGTCGCCCTGCCCCTTTGGGCGGCCGAGCCGAGGGACCTGGCCTGGTCGGAAATGATCCCGCCGGACGCGCCACCGGAAGTGCCGAACATGACGCCGCTGCACGACCTGTCGAAAATGAGCGATGCCTTGGCCGCCGAATCCGCGCCAGCGGCCAGGCAGGACCTGCCCGACGCCCCGGTGGTCAAGGCCCTCGATGGCCAGCGGATTCGCTTGCCGGGTTACATCGTGCCGCTGGAAGTCAGCGAAGAAGGTCGCACCACGGACTTTCTGTTGGTGCCGTACTTCGGCGCCTGCATCCATGTGCCGCCGCCGCCGTCGAACCAGATCGTCCATGTGAAAAGCGAAGTCGGGGTCAAGCTCGACGAGTTGTATCAGCCGTACTGGGTCGAAGGGCCGATGCAGGTCAAGCCGTCCACGAGTGAACTGGCTGATGCCGGGTATCAGATGGAGGCCGAGAAGATTTATGTGTATGAACTGCCGGAGTGAATCCGGTGGTGATGTGCTGTTGATGAGATAGCTATCGTCGGATCGCCGCCCGGAGCAAGCTCGCTCCCACAG
>NZ_JAOSHO010000086.1 GCF_025917275.1 Pseudomonas agronomica
TCGAGCGCGACACGCTTTCGGTCATGGGGCACACCGGTGCGAACGTCATCGAATTGGCCGTTGTGCCAACGTTTGGCACCCAATGGCTGCTTCCACGCCTCAAGGACTTCCAACAGCAGCATCCGGAAGTCACCGTCAACCTGACCAACCGCACGCGGCCCTTTCTATTTGCCGACACGGAGTTTGACGCCGCTATCTATTTTGGCGATGCGGACTGGTCCGGCACCGAATCCCACAAGCTGATGGGAGAAAATCCGATGCCGGTATGCAGCCCTACCTTACTGGGCGGAAGGAAAAACCTGACACCTGAGACCATCGCCGAACTGCCCCTGCTCCAGCAGACCACGCGCCCGTATGCGTGGCGCCAGTGGTTCAACGCCCAGAACTTGAACATTGCGCGAGACCTGACAGGTCCGCGTTATGAACTATTCTCCATGCTCGCCCAGGCAGCCATGCACGACATGGGCATTGCGCTGATTCCACCCTTCCTGATTCAGCGGGAATTGGCAGAAAAACGGCTGGTCGTGGCCAACCGTAATGGGCTGTCGAGCATCAAGGCCTACTACCTGATGATTCCGGAGCGAAAGGTCGAATCCGCCTCTCTTCGAGCTTTCCGTGATTGGCTCGTGAAACAAGCAAACAACTATCTCATTGATTAATAACGAAAAATAGGAATCGAATTTAGGTAGTAAACTAACAGAGATCGCTACAGATATAAGTTTATGTCGCATCTAGTCAATCTGTTACGGGGAGCGTGCAGTAGTCTCCAAAGCGTGGAAATACATGGCTTTGAGCCATATCACACAGCGCATCAGGGCTTATTCATCTGGCCGATGGGAAAAATTGCAAAAATCAACCGGAAACCTTGGAAAGCACGGCCTGCAAGGGGTTAAGCCCGATAATTGCGACATTCGGTCACAGGGTGACTTGTAGTTAATTTTCCGTCACCCGTCATAATCCCTTGAAGGGCTGAATTTTCGCCTGCAAAATGCCGCGCCCCGCCTGGTTTGGCGGGATCGTGCTGATCGGCCGCCCCAGCCGCGCCATCCGAAGTGCCTGGGTTTACTCAATAAGATCACGCAGGAGATTTGACGTGCACATTGGTGTTCCCCTCGAAACCCAACCGGGTGAAACACGGGTTGCTGCTACCCCGGAAACCATCAAGAAGTTGATCGGCCAAGGCCATAAAGTCACTGTTCAAAGCGGCGCCGGTATCAAGGCCAGCGTTATCGACAGTGCCTATGAGGCGGTGGGTGCAACCATTGGCAGCGCCAGTGATGCATTCGGTGCCGAACTGATCCTCAAGGTGGTCGCCCCCAACGACAGCGAACTCACGCTGATCAAGAGCGGCACCGTGCTGGTGGGCATGCTCAATCCGTTCAACAACGAAACCATCGCCAAGCTGGCCGAACGTGGCATCACGGCTTTCGCCCTTGAGGCTGCGCCACGTACCTCCCGCGCCCAGAGCCTGGATGTGCTGTCATCTCAAGCGAACATTGCCGGCTACAAAGCCGTGCTGTTGGCCGCGCATCACTATCCGCGCTTCATGCCAATGCTGATGACAGCAGCAGGCACCGTGAAAGCGGCGCGTGTATTGATTCTTGGTGCCGGCGTGGCCGGGTTGCAGGCGATTGCCACGGCCAAGCGTCTGGGTGCGGTCATCGAGGCATCTGACGTGCGTCCTGCGGTGAAAGAGCAGATCGAATCCCTTGGCGCCAAGTTTGTCGACGTGCCTTACGAGACCGACGAAGAGCGTGAATGCGCGGTCGGCGTCGGGGGTTACGCCCGGCCCATGCCTGCCAGCTGGATGCAGCGCCAGGCCCAAGCGGTGCACGAACGCGCCAAACAGGCTGACATTGTCATCACCACTGCCCTGATTCCGGGCCGCAAGGCGCCTACCTTGCTAAGCGCCGAAACCGTCGCGCAAATGAAACCCGGCTCTGTGGTCATCGACCTCGCAGCGGCCCAGGGCGGCAATTGCCCGCTGACCGTGGCTGATCAGGTGGTGGTCGAGAATGGCGTGACCATTGTCGGCCCGACCAACCTGGCAGGCGAAGTCGCGGCCGACGCCTCGGCGCTGTACGCCCGTAACCTGCTGGACTTCCTGAAGCTGGTCTTCACCAAGGAAGGTCAGTTCGACGTGAACCTGGAAGACGACATCGTCGCCGCGTGCCTGATGTGCCGCGACGGCCAAGTCATCCGCAAAAACGCCTAAGCAGGGATTCAGACAATGGAAGAGCTTATCTCCCCCGGTATCTACAACCTGATCATCTTCGTGCTGGCGATTTATGTCGGTTACCACGTGGTCTGGAACGTAACACCCGCACTGCACACGCCGTTGATGGCGGTGACCAACGCCATTTCAGCCATCGTGATCGTCGGCGCCATGCTCGCCGCCGCGCTGACCATAACGCCGCTGGGCAAGACCATGGGCACCCTCGCCGTGGCCCTCGCCGCGGTGAACGTATTCGGTGGCTTCCTGGTGACGCGCCGCATGCTCGAGATGTTCAAGAAAAAAGCCCCGAAAGCCGTAAAAGAAGAGGCGCCCAAGTAATGAGCATGAACCTGGTAACGACGCTCTACCTGATCGCGTCCATCTGCTTCATCCAGGCCCTCAAAGGCCTGTCGCACCCGACCACCTCCCGCCGCGGCAACCTGTTCGGCATGCTCGGCATGGCGCTGGCGGTGCTCACTACCGTGGGCCTCATTTATAAGCTGGGCGCAGAGCTCGCCACTGCGGGCATCGGCTACGTCATCGTCGGCCTGCTGATCGGCGGTACCGCCGGCTCGATCATGGCCAAGCGTGTCGAGATGACCAAGATGCCGGAGCTGGTGGCATTCATGCACAGCATGATCGGCCTGGCCGCGGTCTTCATCGCCATCGCAGCGGTCGTCGAGCCGCAATCCCTGGGCATCGTCAAGCAACTGGGGGATTCAATCCCTGCCGGCAACCGCCTGGAACTGTTCCTTGGCGCCGCCATTGGTGCAATTACCTTCTCCGGTTCGGTGATCGCCTTTGGCAAGCTGTCGGGCAAGTACAAGTTCCGCCTGTTCCAAGGCGCACCGGTACAGTTTGGTGGTCAGCACAAGCTCAACCTGATCCTGGGCCTGGCAACGCTGGGCCTGGGCCTGACCTTCATGTTCACCGGCAACCTCGGCGCGTTCGCCCTGATGCTGGCCCTGGCGTTTGTCCTGGGCGTGCTGATCATCATCCCGATCGGCGGCGCGGACATGCCGGTGGTGGTGTCGATGCTCAACAGCTATTCCGGCTGGGCCGCAGCGGGTATTGGCTTCTCGCTGAACAACTCGATGCTGATCATTGCAGGCTCGTTGGTGGGTTCGAGCGGCGCGATCCTCTCGTACATCATGTGCAAGGCGATGAACCGTTCGTTCTTCAACGTGCTGCTCGGTGGCTTCGGCAACACCGCCGATGCGGCTGGCCCGGCAGGCTCGAAAGAAGCCCGTCCGGTGAAATCGGGTTCGGCTGACGACGCGACCTTCCTGCTGACCAACGCCGACACGGTGATCATCGTGCCGGGCTACGGCTTGGCGGTGGCCCGGGCGCAGCATGCGCTGAAAGAGCTGACCGAGAAGCTGACCCACCATGGCGTGACCGTGAAATATGCGATCCACCCGGTGGCCGGTCGCATGCCTGGGCACATGAACGTCCTGCTGGCGGAGGCCGAAGTGCCTTACGACCAGGTGTTCGAGATGGAAGATATCAACTCCGAGTTCGGCCAGGCCGACGTGGTGCTGGTCCTGGGCGCCAACGACGTGGTCAACCCGGCGGCGAAGAACGATCCGAAATCGCCGATTGCCGGCATGCCGATCCTCGAAGCGTTCAAGGCCAAGACCATCATCGTCAACAAACGCTCGATGGCCAGCGGCTATGCCGGCCTGGACAACGAGCTGTTCTACCTCGACAAGACCATGATGGTGTTCGGTGACGCCAAGAAGGTCATCGAAGACATGGTCAAAGCCGTGGAATAAGCTACTGCGCTTTATTAAAACGCCCCGACTTGTCGGGGCGTTTTGATTTGTATCAAGGCAAAACATTACCGATCCGGTAACAATGTTTTGCCTGAAACGCCCGTAATAGACGCCTTAAATGCGACTTTTGTAGCGGGTCGGGCTCGACGCGAATTCTCTAGACTGCGCATCCTGCTTCTTGCCCGAGATAACCATCCATGTACCGTGATCGCATCCGCCTGCCTTCGTTGTTGAACAAAGTGATGAGCGCTGCCGAAGCAGCCTTGTTGATTGAAGACGGCATGACCGTCGGCATGAGCGGCTTTACCCGCGCCGGAGAAGCGAAGGCAGTGCCTCACGCATTGGCTGAACGCGCCAGGATCACCCCACTGAAAATCAGCTTGATGACCGGCGCAAGCCTGGGCAATGACCTCGACAAGGAGCTCACCGAGGCCGGCGTGTTGGCGCGGCGCATGCCCTTCCAGGTGGACAGTACCCTGCGCAAGGCCATTAACGCGGGCGAGGTGATGTTCATCGACCAGCATCTCTCGGAAACAGTGGAGCAACTGCGCAACGGCCAACTCAAGCTGCCTGATATCGCCGTCATCGAAGCGGTGGCCATCACCGAGCAAGGGCATATCGTACCGACCACGTCGGTGGGCAACTCGGCCAGTTTCGCCATCTTCGCCCGAAAAGTTATCATCGAAATCAACCTGGCCCACAACCCGAATCTCGAAGGGTTGCACGACATCTATATTCCGACCTACCGCCCTACCCGCACGCCGATTCCCCTGGTAAAAGTCGGCGACCGCATTGGCAGTTCCGCTATCCCGATCCCGCCGGAAAAAATTGCTGCCATTGTCATTACCAACCAAGGGGACTCACCTTCAACCGTCGCGCCACCCGACAACGACACCCAGGCCATTGCCGATCACCTGATCGACTTCTTCAAGCAGGAAGTCGCGGCTGGACGCATGACCAACAAGCTGGGGCCGCTGCAGGCCGGGATTGGCAACATCGCCAACGCCGTGATGTGCGGGTTGATCGACTCCCCGTTCGAAGACCTGACCATGTATTCCGAGGTCCTCCAGGACTCGACTTTCGACTTGATCGACGCCGGCAAACTGAGTTTCGCCTCCGGCAGCTCCATCACCCTGTCGGCTCGACGCAACACGGACGTGTTCGGAAATCTGGAAAAGTACAAGGACAAATTGGTCCTGCGGCCGCAGGAAATATCCAATCATCCTGAAGTCGTACGCCGCCTGGGCATCATTGGCATCAACACCGCGCTGGAATTCGACCTGTATGGCAACGTCAACTCTACCCATGTGTGCGGCACACGGATGATGAACGGCATCGGCGGCTCAGGGGATTTCGCCCGCAATGCCCATCTGGCGATTTTTGTCACCAAGTCGATTGCCAAGGGCGGCGCTATTTCCAGTGTCGTGCCAATGGTCAGCCACGTTGACCATACCGAGCATGACGTGGACATCCTGGTGACCGAGATAGGTCTGGCTGACCTGCGGGGCCTGGCGCCAAGGGAGCGGGCCCGAGTGGTCATCGACAACTGCGTGCACCCATCCTACCGCCAAGCGTTGAATAATTATTTCGAAGCCGCGTGTGCCTTGGGTGGGCATACCCCACATATCCTGCGCGATGCACTGAGCTGGCACCTGAACCTTGAGGAAACGGGGCGCATGCTGGCTGTCTGATACAGCTGGATCAGCGCAGTCGCGAAGACAGTTTTAAGTGCAGGCTGCCGCTCGAACCAAAACTGAAAAAAACTGTACTGCTGTACCGGTCTTTTCTTACGGTCTTTTCCTACAAAACACCTAACCAAGGGCATAATCGCACCAATATAGTGCAGATAGGTACAGTTGCTTCAATATGGACCAGTACACCGCTATTTAACAGTTAACTGGTCTCTCACAATACAGGTGAACTGTATCTAGAGAGACTGGCCAAACGAGAGGATCATGGGCACCAGTTAAACCACTACCTAATCCCGCCACAAGCGGAAGGATGTCAACCATGGAACGTACACTCAGTTCCGAGCTGTTTTTCGAAGACAAAGCTGAAAAAAACCAGGCTTCCCTGCCTCTTCGCGTTATTGCCAACCTGATGTTGTGGCAGCGTCGCATTGCCAGCCGTCACCAACTGGCTCGTTTGGATTCGCGCCTGCTGGCTGATGCCGGTATCAGCGAAGCACAACGCTACGAAGAGCTGAGCAAGCCGTTCTGGCGCTAACTCAGCGTCGCTGGCCCTGACCCACCGGGTCCACCGCCAGCATCGAATTGAACAAACAAGACCCGTCGTGGGAAACCACGGCGGGTTTTGTCGTTTCAGGGTCCTGATTTGCAGGACAGAAACAGTTTTAATATTTTTAAAATCGACCAGTACAATTATAAGGAAGCGCTTGACGTTGAAGCGCCACACGCCAAAGCACATTGCAAAGCTGCCAGCGAAGCGTGTTCTGTCCTAATATCGAGGCGAACGTGGCGAAGCGAGCCAGTCTCCCCTTCCTGCTACACGCATTTGCATTACCCCATACCAAGGAGTCTCATCATGATCCGTCTTCGCCTGCTCAGCGCAGCAGCCCTGTTGGCCGTAGCCGCCCATTCCAACGCCAGCAGCTTCATCGTCACCACTGACTCCATCGTAGGCGCACTCAAGGCCACGTCCGACGCGACTTCCGATGCCACCTCATCGCTGCGAGACAACAAGATCGTCCAGGCCGCCCGAGACGACGCGGCAAGCTTCGTCGCCAGCAACGGCGTGATTCGCGGCGTGAAGTTGGAAAGCGCCCTCGATTACATCCGCCAGCAGGCGCCGCAGCTCAACGCTACCGATGCCCAACTGGCCCAGGCCATTCTGGTCATTTGATGAACATGAAACATCGGGCACCAAAAGGTGCTCCGATGTTTCAACGCTGGCTCTGGCACGCCGGTTTGCGCTAGCCTCCAGGCTCGCCATCAACCGTCGAGTCCCATGCGTTTTTACCAACATCTGTTCGTCTCGTTCTGTGTCGCTTCTTGCTGGACTGTTCCGGCCCACGCTTTCGACGTGTCCACCCAGCAGTTGGTAGCCAGCGGCTATGCCACAAGCCTGGTGACCTCCGCGCCCTTCGACAATAAACTGGTCGCCGCCGCTCGCGATGACGCTGCGGCATTTGTTGCCAGTGACGGACAGTTGCGAGGTGCACAGTTGGAGTCGGCCTTGGATTACCTGCGCCGGACCCAACCAAAACTTCACGTGAGCGACCTTGAACTGGCACAAGCAATTCTCGTCCAATAGTTATCCTTATTTTCCGGAGTCGTTCCATGCGTAGCCCGCTGATTGCTGCCACCCTAGGCCTGCTGGTGTTGGCCGATGTGGCCCAGGCACATACCCTGGTAGCCACCAGTAACATCATCGTTCGCGCCTCCCAGCGCACGATCGATTTCACATCCGACACCACTACTTCCATCCGTGATTCGAAAATCGTCCGCGAAGCCCACGACGACGCGGCCAGCTTCGTCGCCAGCAATGGCGAAATTCGTGGTGCTCATCTCGAAGCGGCTTTCGACACTTTGCGTACCCGGGTACCGGAAGCCCGTGACGCCAGCGACCAGGTTCTCGCCGAAGCCATCCTCGCATTGTGAGGCGGCTCGCCGCCTGGCTGACGGCTGGGGTCATGCTGCTCGTGGGCAGCAATGCCCAAGCCGGCCTGCAGCTACACCTCAATGGCGACGGGCTGAGCCCGGCGCAACAGCAGGCCAGCCAGGCGCTGCTCGATGAAGCCATGCAGGCGTTGCCGCCGCACTTCATCGAACGACTGGACCGGCGCATCGACGTCGGCTGGACCGACCAGATGCCCGCCAATGCCTATGGCCAGGCTTCGCTGGTGTCGCAACTGGACCTCAACCGAAACCTGCTGGACAGCCTCACCGACGGCAGCGCTGCCACGCAAAAGACCCAGCGTCCCCACGGCACGGTACGGCGAGAAATGCTTGCGACCGTCCTGCACGAACTGACCCACATCTATGACCGCTCGCGCCTATGGCCCAGTGCCGAGCGCGCACTGATCCAACGCTGTACCCGACGCAACGACAGTGCCGGATTGATCGGCCTCCCGAATGAATGCCGGGGCCAGAATGGCCGTCGCTTCACGCTCAGCGACGATCCGCGCCTGCTTGATCTCGCGGGCTGGCCGCAATACGTCGGCCGTCGCGGTGAGCGAGAGCAGCACAACCGCCAGGTCGCCCGCAGCCCGGACCTCTACGAGACGAGCAGCCCCAAGGAATTCGTCGCGGTCAACATGGAGTACTTCCTCCTGGACCCGAGCTATGCCTGCCGGCGCCCCGCCCTTTATCGCTATTATCAGGAACACTTCGGTTGGGCGCCCGCTGCCAAGGACACCTGCGCCAAGTCGTTCGCGTTTCTCAACGCCGGCAACGATTTCGCCAGGACGCCTCTCGGCAAGGTGGATCCGGAACGCGTCTATGCCATCGACTACTTGTTGGCCGAAGCCAATCAGAACTGGGTCAGCCGTTGGGGCCACAGCATGCTCCGGCTGGTGATCTGTGCGCCGGGCCGACCGCGCGGGCCGGACTGCCGATTGGACCTGGACCAACATCTGGTGCTGTCGTACCGCGCCTTCGTAGGGGATGTGCAACTGTCGAGTTGGGATGGCCTGGTAGGCAAATACCCGTCGCGCCTGTTCGTGCTGCCACTGGCCCAAGTGATCGACGAGTACACCAAGACCGAACTGCGCAGCCTGGCGTCGGTGCCCCTCAAGCTGTCGCGCACCGAGATCGAGGAAACGGTCGAGCATGCTGCCGAAATGCATTGGAGCTATGACGGCAACTATTACTTCCTGTCCAACAATTGCGCAGTGGAGAGCCTGAAGTTACTGCGCAGCGGCAGTAATAATGAACAACTCAAGGGCCTGGACAGCATCATGCCCAATGGCCTGCTGGAAGTGCTCAAGGGCCGTGGCCTGGCCGACACGAGTGTGCTGGACGATCCCAAGGAAGCCTTGCGCCTGGGTTACCGTTTCGACTCGTTCCGCGAGCGCTACCAGGCCATGTTCGACGTCTTGAAAAAACACCTGCCCATCCGGCAGCAAACTGTCGAAGACTGGCTCGCACTGGACGCCGCCGAACGCCGCGTCTGGTTCGAGCAAGCCGACCTGCGCACCAGTGCGGCACTGCTTCTGCTGGAACAGGCCAGTTTTCGTCGACAGTTGCTACTGGCTCAGGATGAGGTCAAGCAGCGCTACCTCGGGGCCCGTGAGCTTCAGAACGGCGGCATGGAGAGGGCTAACGCGACATTGCAACAGATCCTCGCCAACAGCGGCTTCCTGAGCCGTCCGGCCGAACTGCTGGGCAGTACTGGTTATGGCTTGCCACAGCCCAGCGAATGGCAGCGGCTGGAATCGGAAAGCAGCCTGCGCCAGAAACAGCTTCAAACGCTGACCGGCGACCTGGATAAGGAAGTCCGCGCCCTGCTTGAGCCGAGCCGCGCCGCTGAAATTGCCGCGAGCGAGACCAATGTGAAAGAAATCGGCGAGCATTTGCGCAAGCTGCACAAGGCTGGAGGCGGCTTGGAGTTGCCCTGATCCCATTGTGGCGAGGGCGCTTGCTCCCGCCGGGTCTGTAGGAGCTGTATAGGAGCTGCCGAGCGAAGCGAGGCTGCGATCTTTTCACGGCCAATTGAGTCTTGAGCGGAAGATCAAAAGATCGTCCGAACGCGGCCCGAGCCTTCGCCAGCTCCTACAGAGCCGAATCGGGTATCAGCTGAGACGCGCCTTGCGCACCCCATCAGCCAGAGCGGCACATAAGCTCAGCACCCCATCGATCGCCTGTTCCGACGTATCGGCGCTGGCGATATGGTCGATCAGCGCAGAGCCGACCACGACCCCGTCAGCCAACCGCGCAATAGCCGCCGCCTGCTCCGGCGTGCGGATACCGAAACCGATGCTGATCGGCAAATCGGTATGTCGACGCAGACGCGCAACAGCTTCCTCCACATGTTCCAGCGTCGCGGCGCCAGCACCGGTCACGCCGGCTACCGACACGTAGTACACGAAGCCGGAACTGCCGTTGAGCACAGTGGGCAGACGCACATCATCCGTGGTTGGTGTGGTCAGGCGGATAAAGTCCAGGCCGGCTGCCTGGGCCGGCTCGCACAGTTCGCTGTTGTGCTCAGGCGGCATGTCCACGACGATCAGGCCATCCACGCCGGAATCCAACGCTTCGCCGATGAAACGCTGCACGCCATAACGGTGGATCGGGTTGAAGTAACCCATCAGCACCAGCGGTGTCTCGGTATTGTCCTTGCGGAACTCACGAACCATCTGCAGGGTTTTCGCCAGGTTCTGCTGGGCCCCCAGGGCGCGGATGTTCGCCAACTGGATCGCTGGGCCGTCGGCCATTGGGTCGGTGAATGGCATGCCCAACTCAATGACATCAGCACCAGCGCCAGGCAAGCCCTTGAGGATCGCCAGCGAGGTGTCGTAGTCCGGATCGCCAGCCGTGACAAACGTCACCAGGGCGGCGCGGTTCTGTTCCTTGAGTTCAGCAAAACGGGTTTGCAGGCGGCTCATCAGTGTTTCTCCTGCTGGGACTGTTCCATGTGGTGCATCACGGTTTGCATGTCTTTATCGCCACGACCAGACAGGTTGACCACCATCAAGTGATCCTTGGGCAGGTTTGGCGCGCGCTTGAACACTTCGGCCAAGGCATGGGCGCTTTCCAAGGCAGGAATAATCCCTTCCAGGCGGCAGCATTTGTGGAACGCTTCCAACGCTTCCGCGTCGGTGACCGAGGTGTATTGGACGCGGCCAATGTCATGCAACCACGCGTGTTCAGGGCCGATGCCGGGGTAATCGAGGCCGGCGGAGATCGAATGGGCGTCGATGATCTGGCCGTCTTCATCCTGCAACAGGAAGGTGCGGTTACCGTGCAATACGCCTGGGACGCCGCCGTTCAGGCTCGCCGCGTGCTTGCCGGTCTCGATGCCGTAGCCCGCCGCTTCGACGCCAATGATTTCGACGCTCTTGTCATCCAGGAACGGATGGAACAGGCCCATGGCGTTGGAGCCGCCACCGATGCACGCCACCAGGCTGTCCGGCAGCCGACCTTCCTGGGCTTGCAACTGATCGCGGGTTTCCTTGCCGATCACGGCCTGGAAGTCACGGACCATCGCTGGATAAGGGTGCGGCCCGGCGACGGTGCCGATCAGGTAGAACGTACTGTCGACATTCGTCACCCAGTCGCGCAGCGCCTCGTTCATCGCATCCTTGAGGGTGCCGGTACCGGCGACCACCGGGATGACCTCGGCGCCGAGCAGCTTCATGCGAAACACGTTGGCCTGCTGGCGTTCGATGTCGGTGGTGCCCATGTAGATAACGCAGTCCAGGCCGAAACGAGCTGCCACAGTGGCTGTTGCCACCCCGTGCATGCCGGCGCCGGTCTCGGCGATGATGCGTTTCTTGCCCATGCGCCGCGCCAGCAGGATCTGGCCGATGCAGTTGTTGATCTTGTGCGCGCCGGTGTGGTTCAGCTCTTCGCGCTTGAGATAGATCTTTGCGCCGCCGCAGTATTCCGTCAGGCGTTCCGCGAAATACAGCGGGCTGGGACGACCGACATAATCCCGTTGGAAGTAGGCCAATTCCTCATTGAACGCAGGATCTTCCTTCGCCACTTCGTATTCACGAGCCAGATCAAGGATGAGCGGCATCAGCGTTTCCGCGACATAACGGCCGCCGAACGCGCCAAACAGGCCGTTGGCATCAGGACCGCTGCGCAGGTTGAAGGGGGTCGTAGGCTGGGTCATTGGGCGCTCCAGGCAAATGCGTAGAAAGACAATGAGGCTCACTCTACCCCTGACATCCCGTCCTGAAAACCGATAAGATCGCCGCAACCTGTCAGGAAAACTCACAGATATCATGAGCCGCGACCTGCCCCCCCTCAACGCCTTGCGTGCCTTTGAAGCCACTGCCCGCCTGAACAGCGTAAGCCAGGCGGCAGAACAGCTCCACGTCACCCACGGCGCCGTCAGTCGTCAATTGAAGGCGCTGGAAGAACACTTGGGTGTCAGCTTGTTCAGCAAGGAGGGGCGAGGCCTGAAACTCACAGATGCAGGCGCGCGTCTGCGCGACGCCAGCACCGAAGCGTTCGAGCGCCTGCGCACCGTTTGCGCTGAACTGACGCAAAGCACGGCGGACGCCCCGTTCGTGCTGGGCTGTTCGGGAAGCTTGTTGGCGCGTTGGTTCATTCCTCGACTCGGCAGGTTGAATGCCGATCTGCCGGACCTGCGCCTGCACCTCTCAGCCGGCGAAGGCGACCTCGACCCGAGACGCCCTGGTCTGGATGCCCTGCTGGTATTCGCCGAACCGCCCTGGCCGGCCGACATGCAAGTGTACGAACTGACCAGCGAGCGGATCGGCCCGGTGATGAGCCCGCGCTACGCCGAATTTGACCGTTTGCGAGAGGCTCCCGCCAGCGAGCTGCTGGGCGAGCCGCTCCTGCACACCACCTCGCGCCCCCAAGCCTGGCCGACCTGGGCACGACAAAACGCCCTTGAACCCCAGGCGCTGAAGTTCGGGCAAGGTTTCGAGCATTTATATTATTTATTGGAAGCGGCCGTGGCCGGGCTCGGCGTGGCAATCGCCCCCGAGCCGCTAGTGGCCGAGGACCTTCGAGCCGGTCGCCTGGTCGCGCCGTGGGGTTTCAGTGAAACCTCGGCGCGGCTGGCGTTATGGCTGCCCAAGCGCGCCGCGGACGGGCGCGCCCGGCAATTGGCGCAATGGCTCAGGCAAGAGCTGAACCCACCGAACTAGTCACCGCGCTTGCACAACAAGTAAGCGGCCAGCAGACCCAGCGCGCCAACAGCAACGCCGGCGGTGGTCCAAGGGTGTTCTTGAGCGTAGTCGCGCGTGGCGATCCCGGTTTCGCGGGTTTTCACCTTCACCTCTTCATACGCATCGCTGAGGAGATGCCGGGAATGTTTCAGCGCATTTTCGGCGTTTGCCTTGAGCGACTTGAGAGTCCTACGCGACTCGTCCGACGCGTCGTCCTTCAGGCTTTCCAACGACTTGAGCAGACTCTCGATCTCCGCTTCCATGCTTTGCAACGAGGCTTTGCGTAACGAAGTGCTGGCCATGGTGGCTCTCTCCTGCAGTGGTTGAGTAGCGTGTGTGGATTGGGACTGCGACCGTTTGGGAAAGTGCAGTAAATCTGAACTTTCCAAGCGTAAACGGCGCCACATGTAAGGCGAAAAATCGCTGCTAGGCTGTTTAAGACAACCAAGGAGAACGTCATGAGTGATCACCACACGTACAAGAAAGTCGAGCTGGTCGGCTCGTCTCCCACCAGTATCGAAGACGCCATCAACAATGCCTTGGCCGAGGCCAGCAAAAGCCTCAAGCACCTGGAATGGTTTGAAGTCACCGAGACCCGTGGCCACATAGAAAACGGTCGGGCTGCGCATTTCCAGGTCACCATCAAGGTCGGGTTCCGGATCGCCAATAGCTGAGCGCTTTGAACTTGCACACTGGCGGAGTGCCATAGGGAATGGCGATGCGCTATGGTTGGTGCGTCGCGCCTTTGCGATACCTCTCTATTTGATCCGACCAAGGAGTGCGAGCGATGAAGAAGTGGATGGTGGCCCTGGGTTTGCTGAGCCTTGCGGGTACTGCCTTTGCGGCCGGCAAGCCGTGCGAGGAGCTGAAAAGCGAAATCGCGGCGAAGCTTGATGCCAAAGGTGTGTCGGGCTATTCGTTGGAAATTGTCGATAAAGGCGCAGCGGCTGACGGAAAAGTCGTCGGCACCTGTGAGGGCGGTTCGAAGGAAATCGTCTACAAGAAATAAGCGCTGAATATCAAAGCCGACGCACTGCGTCGGCTTTTTTTATGGCCGCGCCTCAGCCTTTCATGACCTGCGCCAGCAGTTCATACGAGTGCAGGCGGTCAGCGTGTTCATACAGGTCGCTGGTGAAAATCAGCTCATCGGCCTGAGTCTGCTCGATCAACACCTCCAACTTGGCGCGGATTTTCTGCGGGCTGCCAATCATGGCCAGGCCGAGGAAGTCGCCTACGGCTTCTTTCTCATGGGGCAGCCACAGGCCGTTCATGGTTTCCACCGGCGGGCGCTGCACCAGGCTCTGGCCGCGCATCAACGCCAGGATCCGCTGGTACACCGACGTCGCCAGGTAATCGGCCTGTTCGTCCGTATCCGCAGCGACGAGCGGTACGCCAAGCATGACGTAAGGCTTGTCCAGTACCGCCGACGGCTTGAAGTGGTTGCGATAGATACGAATCGCCTCATGCATGAAGCGCGGTGCGAAATGGGAGGCGAATGCGTAGGGCAAACCGCGTTCTCCCGCCAGTTGCGCACTGAACAAGCTCGAACCCAACAGCCACACCGGTACATTCGTTCCCGTGCCAGGCATGGCGATGATGCGTTGGTCCGGAGTCCGCGGGCCGAGATAACGCATCAGTTCGGCCACATCATCGGGAAAATCATCGGCACTGCCGGAGCGTTCGCGGCGCAGCGCGCGGGCGGTCATCTGGTCCGAACCAGGCGCCCTCCCCAGCCCGAGGTCGATCCGGCCCGGAAACAGGCTCTCCAGCGTGCCGAACTGTTCGGCGATCACCAACGGCGCATGGTTCGGCAGCATGACCCCGCCGGAGCCGACGCGGATGGTCGACGTGCCCCCGGCCAGATAGCCGAGCAAAACCGCCGTCGCGGAACTGGCGATGCCGTCCATGTTGTGGTGTTCGGCCACCCAGAAACGGGTGTAGCCATACTTTTCCACGTGCTGCGCCAGATCCAGGGAGTTGCGCAAGGACTGGGCGGCATTGCCATCGGCGCGAACGGGCACAAGGTCGAGGGTTGAAAACTTTACTTCGGACAGCTGTTTCATGGGCCGGCATCTCCAACGGCGTACGAGCTTTCCTATGGGCGAAAGCCTGCCGTTTCTCTAGGTGTGTCCTATGAATGTGGGCATATACCCGAGTTTCAATAGTAGCGAAGAAATTTCCTACTAAATTGGTCGACTAATCGTCCGGGTGAACTTTATCGACCGGTCTATCCTCACAATCCTGGCACTGAAAAATACCCAGGCGCGAACCCTCGCGCCGGATCATGAGGAGGCACACATGGCTATCGTCAAGAAAGCATCGGCTCACTGGGAAGGTGACCTGAAGACCGGCATCGGCTCCATCTCCACGGAAACCGGCGTGTTGCGCGAAGCGCCCTATGGTTTCAAGGCCCGTTTTGAAGGCGGCAAGGGTACCAATCCGGAAGAATTGATCGGCGCGGCCCATGCGGGCTGCTTTTCCATGGCCTTTTCGATGATCCTCGGCGACGCCGGGCTCAAGGCCGACAGTATCGACACCAACGCTGAAGTGACCCTGGACCAGGTCGATGGCGGCTTCGCAATCACTGCGGTGAAGCTGATTCTCAAGGCCAAGATCCCCGGCGCCAGCCAACAGCAATTCGAAGAACTGAGCAACAAGGCGAAGGAAGGTTGCCCGGTGTCCAAGGTGCTCAATGCCAAGATCACCCTGGAGGCAACTCTGGTGAGTTGACGGACCGA
>NZ_JAOSHO010000860.1 GCF_025917275.1 Pseudomonas agronomica
TCGCTCCCACATGGTTTTCGCTCAAGGCCCGTCTTCGGATGGGCCTTCGCGTTGCAGCGCAGCCTCCACCGCTGCCTTGTCGATCACCGACCACACCCGAACGATTTTTCCGCCTTCGAAGGCATAAAACACGTTCTCGGAAAATCGAATCCGCCGGCCGTGGGTCTCCAGCCCCAGGAATCGTCCTCGGGGCGAGCAATCGAACAGCAAGCGACTCGCGACATTCGGCGGTTCGACGACCAGCAGGTCGATATTGAAGCGCAAGTCGGCGATGGTGCTCACATCGTTTTCCAGCATCGCCCGGTAGCCTGCCAGCCCCACCGGTTTGCCGTTGTATTGCACCTTGTCGTCGACGAAGCTGCCCAGGTCCTGCCAGCGACGGGCGTTCAGGCAGGCGATGTAGTTGCGGTATTGCTCGGCCAGGTCCATATCGAGAGCCTCCGTGGTTGAGGTTGACCCTGCTCGACAGTCAATGACAAAGCCCTCAAGGCTGCAACCCTATCCCCCGCAAGATCACGCTGGTGACCGTCTGCACCGCCCGTTCGAATTGCATGTCGGACAGCGGCTGGTGGTCGTTGAGGATGTTGATCTGATGGTCGAAGTCGGCGTAGTGCTGCGTCGAGGCCCAGATCATGTAGAGCAGGCTGGACGGTTCCACCGGCAGGATGCGTTTGTCTTCCACCCACTGGCGGATCTTCGCTTCCTTCATCTTGGCCCAGTCGTAGAGGCTTGCATCGAGCGCCTGCCCCAGGGTCGGCGCGCCGTGGATCACTTCGTTGGCCCAGATCTTCGAGCCATGGGGCCGGCTACGGGAGTGGTTCATCTTGGCGCGGATATAACTGCTGAGCACGACGCGTGGGTCGTCGAACATCTCGAAGCACAGGGCGTCCTGCTTCCAGACGTCCAGCAGGTCGAACAGCACGGCGCTGTACAACTCGTTCTTGGTGCTGAAGTAGTAGTGCAGATTGGAACGCGGCAGTTGTGCTTCAGCGGCGATGTCCGCCATGGCGGTGCTACCGAAACCCTTTTCGGCGAAGACCTTCTCGGCGGCCAACAGAATTTTTTCGATGTTACTGCGACGAATCTCGATCTTGTGATTGCCCATGAGGGCTCCCTGGCGACAGCGTTGGCCAAGACTAGCATTCACCTACATTGAAAGAACACCGAGGGGATTCGTGGCGAGGGAGCTTGCTCCCGCTCGGCTGCGTAGGAGCTG
>NZ_JAOSHO010000861.1 GCF_025917275.1 Pseudomonas agronomica
CCCTCGCCACGGTCCATTTGCGCTTGGATTCGCGCAAGCCCCCGCCCTTCGTCGCCTGAAAAGGAACTTCGCCCACAATCCCCTATCTCAAGAGCACTTCGCCATCCTGGCGGGCTTTGGAGTAAGCGCGTGCAAATCCATAGCAATGCACGTTCTTTGAGATTTGTGCCGATGGTCGACAAGAACCTACAGGATTCATCCCAGCCTCATTGGCCCGAAGCGGCCCAGACACTCATGGCGCTGATGCACGCCCAAGGCGAAGTGGCACGCCTGAGCGAGCGGGAGCAGTTGTTCAGTTCGTTGCTTGTCAGCGTCAACGCGGTGCTATGGGCATTCAATTGGGAAACCCGGCAGGTGCTGTATGTCAGCCCCGCCTACGAACGGATTTTCGGCCGGCCTGCGGGCCTGGTACTGGCGGACTACAACGAATGGCGTGACGCTATCTACCCGGACGACCTTGATTACGCCGAACGCAGCCTGGCCGAAGTGCTGGTCAAAGGCGCGGTCGAAGACCGTGAATACCGGATCATCGCCGCCGATGGCCAGATTCGCTGGCTAAGCGACAAATGCTTCATCAACCGTCAAGCCGACCCGGGGCAGCCGGTGATCGTGGTCGGTATCGCCGAAGACATCACCGAGAAAAAGCTGCTCGAAAGCGAACTGCAGCGGCTGGCGACCACCGATGTGCTGACCCAAAGCAGTAACCGCCGGCACTTCTTCGAGTGCGCCCATCGCGAATTCGAACAGGCACGGCTGCAAGGCACGCCCATGGCGTTCCTGTTGCTGGATATCGATGATTTCAAATTGATCAACGACACCTACGGCCACCAGGAAGGCGATACGGTGCTGCAGAAAATCGCTGAAAGCGGAAGGTCCGTGCTCAGGCGTGGCGACCTGTTCGGGCGGATCGGCGGCGAAGAATTTGCCGCTGTGTTTCCAGGCTGCCCACCGGACATGGCGTTGCAGGTGGCCGAGCGCCTGCAACGGGAAATCCAGCGCCTGGCGTTCCGCTGCGGGGAGCAGAATTTCGGGATCACCGTCAGCCAGGGCCTGACCGGGATCTCCGCCGAAGACCAGACCCTCGATAGCTTGTTTGCCCGTGCTGACGCGGCGATGTACGAGGCCAAGCGCCAGGGCAAGAACCGCATAATCGCCGCTTGAGAGCTTGCTCGTGCTCGGCTACCGCCCTGTAGGAGCTGCCGAAGGCT
>NZ_JAOSHO010000862.1 GCF_025917275.1 Pseudomonas agronomica
CCTGCGCACGCCGTCCGGCACCGGGATGATGGCCGGACCCATGGCGTCCAACGTCGACCGCCGCACCCTCGGCGCTCGCATCAAGGCCACCTGGCGTTGGGCCGATGTGCAATTGATCAGCGGCCTCGACGCGCAGACCAACGAGCATCGCCAACGCAGCAGCATGGGCGTGGATACCTACAAGGACCTGCCTTATACCAAGGACGCCGACTTCCACAATTACGGAGTGTTCGGCGAACTGACCTGGTACGCCGCCGACCGCGACCGGGTTATCACCGGCGCCCGGCTCGACCGCGCCTCGGCCAAGGACTATCGCCAGAGCATCGGTTCCGGCATGTCGGCCCAGCCCAATCCCACCGCCGATGACACCCGCGCCGACACGCTGCCCAGCGGTTTCGTGCGCTACGAACACGACCTGGACGACAGCCCCACTACCCTCTATGCCGGTGTCGGTCACGCGCAACGTTTCCCGGACTACTGGGAGCTGTTCTCGCCGAACGCCGGCCCCAGCGGTTCGTTGAATGCCTTCGACGCGATCAAGCCGGAGAAAACCACCCAGCTCGACTTCGGCCTGCAATACAAGACCGACACCCTCCAAGCCTGGGCATCGGGTTATGTCGGGCAGGTGCGCGACTACATCCTGTTCGATTACACCCCCGGCATGATGGGTACCACCTCCCGGGCCGAGAACATCGATGCGCGGATCATGGGCGGTGAACTGGGTGCGGCCTACATGCTCACCGAACGCTGGAAAGCCGACGCCACCCTGGCCTACGCCTGGGGCAAGAACAGCAGCGACGGCAGCGCCCTGGCGCAGATGCCACCGCTGGACGCGCGCCTGGGCCTCACCTACAGCGAAGACCGCTGGAGCGCCGGCGCCTTGTGGCGGGTGGTGGCGGCGCAGCACCGCGTCGATGAAAACAAGGGCAACGTGGTGGGCAAGGACTACGGCAAAAGTTCGGGGTTCGGGGTCTTCTCGCTCAACGGCGCCTATCGCATCAATTCGAACTGGAAGGTCAGCAGCGGCGTCGACAACTTGTTTGGCAAAGCCTACGCCGAGCACTTGAACCTGGCCGGCAACGCCGGGTTCGGCTACCCGGCGAGCGACCCCCAGGCCATCAACGAACCGGGGCGCACGCTCTGGACGAAGGTGGATATGAGTTTCTAACCGGCACCGGATATCTGTCAGCAAGGACACAAAC
>NZ_JAOSHO010000863.1 GCF_025917275.1 Pseudomonas agronomica
GGGCCCGGCACAGCCACTGCAAAAAAACACCTGAACTGCGACCAAGGTCGGCCGATACAATCTCTAGTGCTGCTGGTGGATCGCTGGCAGACTGCGAATCCTTTCAAGCCGTACTCTTGTCCTGGGGCTGTATGCCAACGTTTTCTCAGCGTCATGTGTTGTTGGTGATCAGTTGGGTGATCATTTTCGGTGGGTTGTTGCTGGTGTTGCCGCTGCGCCTGTTGCCGAGCCTGTTGGCCGGGTTGCTGGTGTTCGAACTGGTCAATATGCTCACGCCGCAGTTGCAGCGACTGATCGAAGGCCGGCGCGCCCGCTGGCTGGCAGTGGCGCTGCTGGGCACGCTAGTGGTGAGCGTGCTGTCCCTGATCTTCGCCGGAGCCATCAGCTTCCTGCTGCATGAAGCGGAGAACCCGGGTGCATCCCTGGATAAATTCATGGGCGTGGTAGACCGCGCCCGCGGGCAATTACCACCGTTCATCGATGCCTACCTGCCGGCCAGCGCGGCCGAGTTCCGGGTGGCGATCAGTGATTGGGTGAGCAAGCACCTGAGCGACTTGCAACTGGTGGGCAAGGACGCGGCCCACATGTTCGTGACGCTGCTGATCGGCATGGTGTTGGGGGCCATCATTGCCTTGCAGCGCATCCCTGACCTGACCAAGCGCAAGCCCCTGGCCGCCGCGCTGTTCGATCGCTTGAACCTGCTGGTAAAGGCGTTTCGCAACATCGTATTTGCGCAGATCAAGATTTCCATGCTCAACACGTTCTTCACCGGGATCTTCCTGGCGGTGGTGCTGCCGTTGTTCGGCATTCACTTACCGCTGAGCAAGACCTTGATCGTGATGACGTTCCTGCTGGGGCTGTTGCCGGTGATCGGCAACCTGATGTCCAACACACTGATCACCATCGTCGCGTTGTCGCTGTCGATCTGGGTGGCGGTGGCGGCGCTGGGTTACCTGATCGTGATCCACAAGCTCGAATACTTCCTCAACGCCCGCATCGTCGGCGGGCAGATCAGCGCCAAGTCGTGGGAATTGCTCATGGCGATGCTGGTGTTCGAAGCCGCGTTCGGCCTGCCAGGGGTGGTGGCGGGGCCGATTTATTATGCGTACCTCAAGAGTGAGTTGAAGCAGGTGGGGATGGTTTGATCCGATAGATGGGGTGTATGGCCTGGCCCCATCGCGAGCAAGCTCGCTCCCACA
>NZ_JAOSHO010000864.1 GCF_025917275.1 Pseudomonas agronomica
GGGGATAAATCCCCTCGCCACAAAAGCCCCAGCACCAGCAAGACCTGATTCACCCGCCGTCCCGAGATCCAACAAGAACAATTTTTCAGGAGAATCATCATGGGCGAAGTCGTCCTGGCTGCGAAAATCTGCCACGTTCCCTCGATGTATCTGTCGGAGCTGCCGGGCAAACACCATGGCTGCCGTGAAGCGGCGATTGCCGGCCACAAGGAAATCGGCCGCCGCGCGCGCGAACTGGGCGCCGACACCGCCGTGGTGTTCGATGTGCACTGGTTGGTCAACAGCGCCTATCACGTCAACAGCGGCGAGCACTTCAAGGGTATCTACACCAGCAACGAGCTGCCGCACTTCATCAAGAACATGGAGTACGAATACCCGGGCTGCCCGGAGCTGGGCGAGTTGATCGCCGCCGAAGCCAACGCCGTCGACGTGCGTACCCTGGCCCACAACATCCCCAGCCTGGAGTTGGAATACGGCACCCTGGTGCCGATGCGCTATATGCACATGGGCGTGCCGGAGGATCAGAAATTCAACGTCGTTTCGATTGCCGCCTGGTGCGCCTGGCATCGCCTGCAAGACAGCTTCACCTTTGGCGCAGCCGTGCGCCGTGCCATCGAAAAAAGCGACCGCAAAGTCGTGGTACTGGCCTCGGGTTCACTCTCGCACCGTTTCTCCGACGACCGTAACGCCGAAGCCAACATCCATAACTGGACGCGTGAATTCGACAAGCAGGTCGACCTCCACGTCGTGGAATTGTGGCGCCAAGGTCGCTGGAAGGAATTCTGCGCCATGCTCCCCGACTACGCCGAGCACTGCTTCGGTGAAGGCAAGATGCATGACACCGCCATGCTCCTGGGCTTGCTCGGCGGACCGGACTACACCAAGCCGGCGCAAATCATCACCGCGCCTTTCGGCAGCTCCGGCACCGGGCAGATCAACGCCATCTTCCCTGTCTAGCCGCGAACTACAAGCCCCCCATCAACTTGCCGCTCGAAGCTTGCGGCTCAAAGCTGCCGACGCAGGAGGCCCCCATGCCCCACTTCATCGCCGAGTACACCGACAACATCGAACAACAGGCGGACCTGCCCGGCCTGTTTGAAAAGGTCCACGCCACCCTGGGCGACAGCGGTGTGTTCCCGCTGGGAGGCATCCGCAGCCGCGGCGTACGTCTGGAGTCCTGGCGCATGGCCGAC
>NZ_JAOSHO010000865.1 GCF_025917275.1 Pseudomonas agronomica
CGATGATCGACACCAGGGCGGTGGCCTTGAGCATGACCATCCAGTTGTTGCCGATGCCCGGCAAGGCAAAGCGCATCATCTGCGGGAACACCACAAAGCGAAAACGCTGGCCACGCTTGAGGCCATAGGCCGTGGCCGCTTCGACCTGGCCGCGCGGCACGGCGAGAATCGCGCCACGGAACGTTTCGGTGAAGTACGCGCCATAAATGAAGCCCAGGGTGATCACCCCGGCGCCGAATGGGTCGATCTCGATGTATTCCCATTCCATCAGATCAGTCAAAGAAGTCAGCCAGGTTTGCAGGCTGTAGAAAATCAGCAGCATCAGCACCAGGTCGGGTACGCCGCGAATCAACGTGGTGTAGAGCTGGGCGGGAATACGTAGCAGTTTGACGCTGGACAGCTTGGCGCTGGCGCCCAGCAGGCCGAGCAGGACACTGAGCAGCAAGGAAAGGGCCGACAGCTTGATGGTCATCCAGGTGCCTTGCATCAGCAGCGGGCCGAAGCCCTTCAGGCTGAAGGCGGAGAGCCCCAGATTTTGTAAGAGTTGTTCGAACATGGAGGAGGCCTTTGGCAGGAAAAAAGCGCCCACCCGAGACCGGGTGGGCGCCGCGCATTATTTGCCGCTGTACAGATTCAGATCGCCAAAGTGTTTTTTCTGGATTTCGGCGTATTTGCCGTCGTCGTGTAACGCTTTGATACCTTTATCCAAAAGCGCCTTCAGCTCTTTGTTACCTTTCTTGATACCGACAGCGGTCTTGGCTGGCAGCAGTTTGTTGTCTACCGGCTTGCTGACTTCATAGTCAGCGCCTTGCGGCGATTTCAGGAAACCCAGCTCGGCCTGGAGCATGTCCTGGATCCCGGCGTCGAGGCGGCCGGAGGTCAGGTCGGAATAGACCTGGTCCTGGTTCTGGTAGGCCTGGGTCTTGACGCCCGCTTTGTCCAGCACGGCTTTGGCGTAGGCTTCCTGGATGGTGCCTTGCTCGTAGCCGACGGTCTTGCCCTTGAGCGAGGCGACGTCTTCGGTCACGCCCGAACCCTTCTTGGACACATAGGCCGTTGGACCGGAGAACAGCTCGCTGGAGAAATCGATGACTTTTTCACGGGCCTCGGTAACGGTCATGGAGGAAATCACGCCGTCGAATTTATTGGCCTTGAGGCCTGGGATCATGCCGTCGAAATCGCTTTCGAC
>NZ_JAOSHO010000866.1 GCF_025917275.1 Pseudomonas agronomica
TCAGCGCCAGCGAGCTGGGCCGGGGCCGGGGCGGCGGCCATTGCATGACCTGCCCGATCATTCGCGACCCTATCGATTACTGACCTTCAGCCTGGGCCGTTTTTATCGAGAACGGCCCAGGGGATAACCGACACCCAAGGAGATCCACCATGGCTTTCAACATGCGCAACCGCAGCCTGCTGAGCTTGATGCACCACACCAACCGCGAGCTGCACTTCCTGCTGGACCTGTCCCGTGACCTCAAGCGCGCCAAATACACTGGCACCGAGCAGCCGCACCTCAAGGGCAAGAACATCGCGTTGATCTTCGAAAAAACCTCGACCCGCACCCGCTGCGCCTTCGAAGTCGCGGCCCACGACCAGGGCGCCCATGTCACCTACATCGACCCGGTGTCGTCGCAGATCGGCCACAAGGAAAGCATGAAGGACACCGCCCGCGTCCTGGGGCGGATGTTCGACGCCATCGAATACCGGGGCTTCGAACAGGAAATTGTCGAAGAACTGGCCAAGTTCGCCGGGGTGCCGGTGTTCAACGGCCTGACCGCCGAATTCCACCCGACCCAAATGATCGCCGACACCCTGACCATGCGCGAGCACAGCGACAAGCCGCTGCATGACATCAGCTACGCCTACCTGGGCGATGCGCGCTACAACATGGGCAATTCGCTCCTGATGATCGGCGCCAAACTGGGCATGGACGTGCGCATCGGCGCGCCGAAAGCGCTGTGGCCGCACCAGGACTTCATCGACCAATGCCAGGCCTTCGCCGCCGAAAGCGGCGCGCGGATCACCATTACCGAGGACCCGAAGGAAGCCGTCAAGGGCGTGGATTTCATCCACACCGATATCTGGGTGTCCATGGGCGAGCCGGTGGAAGCCTGGGACGAACGCATCGAGCAATTGCTCCCCTATCAGGTCAACACCCAGATGATGAAGGCCTCGGGCAATCCCCGGGTGAAATTCATGCACTGCCTGCCAGCGTTCCATAACAGCGAAACCAAGGTCGGCAAGGACATTGCCGCGCGTTATCCGAATCTCGCCAACGGCGTTGAAGTGACCGAGGAGGTTTTCGAGTCCCCGGCCAACATTGCCTTCGAACAAGCGGAAAACCGCATGCACACCATCAAGGCGATCCTGGTGGCGGCGTTGGCGGATATCTAGAACCCACTGTGGGAGCGAGCTTGCTC
>NZ_JAOSHO010000867.1 GCF_025917275.1 Pseudomonas agronomica
CCCAGCGGGGATAAATCCCCTCGCCACAAGCTGCGAAACACCCCCGGAATGAAGTATTGTTGTCCCCATTCAAAACGTCAGAAGCCTTGAACCGTTTCGACGGTTGTCAGGAAATAGAGGGTGTCATGGGTAACGAGAGCATCAATTGGGACAAACTGGGCTTTGACTACATCAAGACCGACAAGCGCTACCTGTCGCACTGGCGCGATGGCGCCTGGGACGCGGGCACCCTGACCGAAGACAACGTGCTGCACATCAGCGAGGGCTCCACCGCCCTGCACTACGGTCAGCAGTGCTTCGAAGGCCTGAAGGCCTATCGTTGCAAGGACGGCTCGATCAACCTGTTCCGCCCGGACCAGAACGCCGCCCGCATGCAGCGCAGCTGCGCCCGCCTGCTGATGCCGCACGTCGACACCGAGCAGTTCATCGAAGCCTGCAAGCAAGTGGTCCGCGCCAACGAGCGCTTCATCCCGCCTTATGGCACTGGCGGCGCGCTGTACCTGCGTCCGTTCGTGATCGGCGTGGGTGACAACATCGGCGTGCGCACCGCGCCCGAGTTCATCTTCTCGATCTTCTGCATTCCGGTCGGCGCCTACTTCAAGGGCGGCCTGACCCCGCACAACTTCCTGATCTCCAGCTTCGACCGTGCCGCCCCACAAGGCACCGGCGCGGCCAAGGTCGGTGGCAACTATGCTGCCAGCCTGATGCCGGGTTCCCAGGCCAAGAAAGCCAGCTTCGCCGACTGCATCTACCTGGATCCACTGACCCATTCGAAAATCGAGGAAGTCGGCTCGGCCAACTTCTTCGGCATCACCCACGATGACAAATTCATCACCCCCAACTCCCCGTCGGTCTTGCCGGGCATTACCCGCCTGTCGCTGATCGAACTGGCGAAATCGCGCCTGGGCCTGGAAGTGATCGAAGGCGACGTGTTCATCAACAAACTGTCGGAGTTCAAGGAAGCCGGCGCCTGCGGTACCGCTGCGGTGATCACGCCGATCGGCGGCATCAGCTACAAGGACAAGCTGCACGTCTTCCACAGCGAAACCGAAGTCGGCCCGATCACCCAGAAGCTCTACAAGGAGCTGACCGGTGTGCAGACCGGCGACGTGGAAGCGCCGGCGGGTTGGATCGTCAAGGTTTGATCCAAGCGTTCCGCGCGGAAAGCTT
>NZ_JAOSHO010000868.1 GCF_025917275.1 Pseudomonas agronomica
CGTGAACGTATCCAAGCGATCACCGCATTCCAACTGTCACAAAACCATCAAAATACCCTGCAATGATGCCGCTAAGTGAACCTGTCATCGCCCGACAGGCACTCCCCGCCAGCGAGCCTTCATGAACCACAGCATCGACCAAAGCCATCGCGACCCGGACCTGTTCGGCCTACTCTACGGGTTTCGTTTCCTACCTGGTGAGCGCGGGCGAGAGATCGATTCGGCCCAGGCCCTGCAAAGCCTGGAACAACCGCAAGATCCCGACGAATTCCTCTGGTTGCACCTGAATTTGGCCCACGCCGCGTGCGAGCGCTGGATGAAAAGCCGGCTGGCCTTGCCGCAGGAATTTTTCGAGGCCTTGCACGAAGGCTCGCGGTCGACCCGTATCGAGCACGTGGACTCGGCGTTGCTCGCCGTGGTCAACGATGTCGTGTTCAACCTCAGCAACCTGGTGTCCTCGGACGTGTCCACATTGTGGGTGTGCGTGAGCAGCCGATTGATTGTCAGCGCACGCCTGCAACCGTTGCACTCGGTCGACAAGCTGCGCTCATCGGTCAAGGCCGGCGAGTGCTTTCGGTCGCCCTTGGAGTTGCTCGTGCATCTGCTGCGCGACCAGGGCGAAGTGCTGACCCAGATCGTGCGCAAGACCAGCCTCAGCGTCGACCAGATCGAGGATCAGTTGCTGTCTTCACGCCTGTCCACCAACCGCGCCGAACTGGGCAGCCAACGCCGGGTGCTGGTGCGCTTGCAACGCCTGCTGGCCCTGGAGCCAGGCTCGTTGCTGCGCCTGCTCAATCGTCCGCCGCAATGGCTGCAGAAAGAGGACGTCAAGGAGCTGCGCAAATCCACCGAGGAGTTCGCCCTGATCATCAACGATCTCACGGCCCTGGGCGAACGCATCAAGCTGCTGCAGGAAGAAATCGCCGCCAACCTCAACGAACAGAGCAACCGCACACTGTTCACCCTGACGGTGGTCACGGTACTGGCGTTGCCCATCAACATCATTGCCGGCTTCTTCGGCATGAACGTCGGCGGTGTGCCGCTGGCCAGTGATCCCGAGGGCTTCTGGATCCTGGTGGCGCTGGTCGCCACCTTCACCGTGATCGCCGGCCGATGGGCGTTTCGCAAGCGGCGCGATTATTGAATTCAATCCGCTATTTC
>NZ_JAOSHO010000869.1 GCF_025917275.1 Pseudomonas agronomica
TGGGCGGCGGTCAGGGTCACACGCAGGCGAGCACTGCCCGCGGGGACGGTCGGTGGACGGATCGCGGTCACCATCAGCCCCCGTTCACGCAGCATCCGTGACAGTTGCATCGCCCGCCCGGCATCGCCGACCAGGATGGGCTGGATCGGCGTGAAGCTGTCCATCAATTGCAAACCGATCTGCTCGGCGCCCTGGCGGAACTGGCGAATCAGCCGCTGCAAATGTTCTCGCCGCCAATGTTCGCTGCGCAGCAGTTCAAGGCTCTTGAGCGTGGCGCAGGCCAGGGCTGGCGGTTGACTGGTGGTGTAAATGTAGGGACGCGCGAACTGGACGAGGCTTTCGATCAGCTCCTCACTGCCCGCCACAAAGGCGCCAGCGGTGCCAAACGCCTTGCCCAGCGTGCCGACCAGCACGGGGACGTCTTCCTGGCTCAGACCGAAATGTTCGACGACACCGCCGCCGCTGGCGCCCAGCGTGCCGAAGCCGTGGGCATCATCCACCATCAGCCAGGCGCCCTTGGCCTTGGCTTCACGGGCGAGGGCCGGCAAGTCGGCGACGTCGCCGTCCATGCTGAATACCCCATCGGTGACCACCAAGGTATTGCCAACCGCTTTTTCCAGGCGCTGGGCCAGGCTCCGGGCATCGTTGTGCAGATAACGGTTGAAACGCGCGCCGGACAACAACCCGCCATCGATCAATGAAGCGTGGTTGAGGCGATCCTCCAGCACGGTGTCGCCCTGCCCGACCAACGCCGTAACGGCGCCGAGATTGGCCATGTAGCCGGTGGTGAACAGCAGCGCCCGTGGGCGGCCGGTCAGCTCGGCCAATGCTTCTTCCAAGGCGTGATGCGGCCCGCTGTGGCCGATGACCAGATGAGAGGCCCCGCCGCCGACGCCCCAACGCGCGGCACCTTCGCGCCAGGCCTCGATCACTTGCGGGTGATTGGCCAGGCCCAGGTAATCGTTGTTGCAGAACGCCAACAGCGGCTGGCCATCGACCACCACTTCCGGACCCTGGGGGCTTTCGAGCAGCGGGCGCTGGCGATAGAGATTTTCAGCACGACGGGCAGCCAGGCGTGCGGCGAGATCGAAGGGCATGCAGGCCTCAACTGTTTAAAGACTGGCCAAAGCCCCTTGTGGGAGCGAGCTTGCTCGCGAT
>NZ_JAOSHO010000087.1 GCF_025917275.1 Pseudomonas agronomica
CGGCGCTGCGACCATTCTTGGGAATGCGCGCCAGGCGATCGATCAGTTTGACGGCCGGTGGCGAACTGGCGACCACGTATCCGCCAATCACCACGAAAGCCATCTGCATCGTGAACGGGATCAAGCTCCAGAACCCGTCGCCAAAGGCCATGGCTGCCGCGGTGGGCGTGGCGCCGATGAGCTGTGTCGCCAGCGCGACCACCAGCACCGCCAGCGCGGCGAAGACCCAGGAGTCAGGGAACCAGCGCTCGGCAAAGCTGGAACAGCGCAGCGCGAAGCGGGCGGAACGGCTGTCTTCAATGTCGGTGGTCACGGCAATTACCTCGGTTTTTTATGGTTATGGGTATCCGGAGCGACGAAGCATCGGCGGTCAGGCGCAAACAATAGAACAATCCAATGACCGTGGGAGACGGAGCGGCGTTCGGGCACGACCTGATTATTTTTCAGACCGACCGGCGGCGCTCTTTAGAAAAAATCCGCCGGGCCGATGGCAATGGAATAGCAGTATTTTCTCCTGCCTGCCGGAGCTTGCCATGTTCAACAATCGCCTGAAGCAGGAGCTGCTTGCTCTTCGCCAAGAACTTTCCAGTCTCATGCAAGTTAAAGAGAGCCTGGACCGTGAAATGCTCGGCCTGACCCTGGATGCGGAAGGGCGGGTGCAGTCGGTCAATCAGAACTTTCTCGACGAGATGCATTACAAGAGCCAAGACCTGATAGGGCGATCCATCGAAGACTTGGTGCCGGCTTACCTGAAGTCCAATGAATTCCAGATTCGCTTCAAGACCGCCCTGACCCGTGGCGAGCACTTCTCCGGCGCCGTGCGCCTGACGCGAGGCGATGGCAAAGAGGCCTGGTTGCGCTCGATCCTTCAGCCGGTGCGCAATGCTGATGGGCGAGTTCGTTATTTCTCGATGTACTCCAACGACCTGACCCGCACCATCGAGAATTCCCGCGAGCATGAGAACCTGATTGGTGCCTTGGTGCGTTCGACGGCGGTGATCGAATTTGACCTGGGCGGACACGTCCTGACCGCCAACGACCGCTTCCTCAATGCGATGGGTTACAGCCTGGCGCAGATCAAGGGCAAGCACCATCGTACATTTTGCGAGCCCGAGGAATACAACAGCCCGGCCTACCAGCACTTCTGGAAGCGCCTGAACAGCGGTGAGTTCGTTGCCGGGCGCTTCAAGCGTATCGATAGCAACGGTCGCGAAGTTTGGCTGGAAGCGTCCTACAACCCCGTGGTCGATGCCAACGATCGCCTCTACAAAGTCGTGAAGTTCGCTACCAACATCACTGACCAGGTCAACCAGGAAAAAGCCGTCGCCGAGGCCGCCAACATTGCCTACAGCACTTCCCTGCAGACCGACAACAGCGCCCAGCGCGGCACCACCGTCGTGACCCAGGCGGTGGATGTGATGCGCGACCTGGCCCGGCACATGCAGACTGCCGGCCAAGGGATCGAAGCGCTGAACGAGCAATCCCTGGTGATTGGCACCATCGTCAAGACCATCAGCGGCATCGCCGAGCAGACCAACTTGCTGGCGCTCAACGCCGCGATCGAGGCCGCCCGGGCCGGTGAACAGGGCCGGGGCTTCGCCGTGGTGGCCGATGAAGTGCGGCAACTGGCTTCGCGTACCAGCCAGGCCACCGATGAAATCGTCGGCGTGGTCCGCCAGAACCAGGACATGGCCCGCAATGCCGTCGCGCTGATGACCGACGGCCAGCACCAGGCGGAACAGGGCCTGGCCCTGGCGGCCGAGGCGGGGAGCGTGATCGTCGAGATTCAGGACGGGGCGAAAAAGGTAGTGGACGCGGTGAGCCAGTTTGCCAATCAGCTGTCGACTTGAGAAAACTGCCAAGTGAGCCGCCATCGTGAGCTCGCTTCTGCGGGAGCGAGCCCCACCTGATAGGCGTCATACCGTTCACCCAAGAAAACGATGACCCGTGGCGAGGGAGCTTGCTCCCGCTGGGGCTGCGATCTTTTTTATGGATACTTTGAGTCTGGAGCGAAAAATCAAAAGGATCGTCCGAACGCGGCCCGAGCCTTCGCCAGCTCCTACAGAGCCGAGCGGGAGCAAGTATCTAGACGATCCTGGTGAACAGCATTACAGCCTGACAGGCGAGCGCTCAATCCCCTAGCGCTTCGCCTTCGCGCCGCGGATCCGCGCCGCCAGCGAGTGACATTTTACCTTGCCCATCACGCACCCGGACGATCGCCTGGGTGCCGCTGGTCATGTCTATCTCGCTCACCGCGTGGCCCTTGTCCTTCAGCGCCTGGATCAGCGCCGGGCTGAACTGCCCTTGTTCCAGTTCGGTCGGGCCGTTGCGGCTGCCGAAGTTGGGCAAGTTGATGGCGGCTTGCGGATCCAGATTCCAATCCAGCAGCCCGATTACGGACTTGGCCACATACTCGATGATCTGCGAGCCGCCTGGGGAACCCACCGCCGCCAGCAATTCGCCGCTCTGGCGATCGAACACCAGCGTCGGCGCCATGGACGAGCGTGGGCGCTTGCCGGGTTCGACGCGGTTGGCGACTTTCTGCCCGTTTTCTTCGGGAATGAAGGAAAAGTCGGTCATCTGGTTGTTGAGCATGAAACCCTGGACCATCACGTGCGAGCCGAACGCCGACTCCACGGTGGTCGTCATCGACACAGCGCCGCCCTGGTCATCCACCGCCACCACTTGCGAGGTGGAAATGCGCAGCGGCGAACGGTCCGGCGCGTAGGCGACCTGGATGCCCGGCGGCGTCCCGGGTTTGGCTACGCCCATGCTGCGCGGGCCGATCAGGTTGGCGCGGCTGGCCAGGTAGCCCGGATCGACCAGCCCTTTGACCGGCACCGGAACAAAGTCCGAGTCGGCGACATACAGGGCGCGGTCGGCGTAGGCCAGGCGTTCAGCTTCAGCGATCAGGTGCACCGCTTCGGGTGCGGGCTCGATGCCGGCGGGTTTGTCGGACGTGTGCGGCTTCAACGGCGCGAGGGCCATGCGGGCGTCACGGTGTTCCAAGTTTTCCAATGTGCCGAGGATCTGTGCGATGGCGATCCCACCCGACGACGGTGGCGCCATGCCGCAGACTTGCCAGCGTTTGTAATCGGTGCACAACGGCGCACGTTCCCGGGCGACATAGCCCTTGAGATCCTTCAGCGAAAGGCTACCGGGATTGGCATGGGCCTGGACCTTGGCGACCATCTCTTCAGCGACCGGCCCTTCATACAACGCTTTCGGTCCTTCGTTGGCGATTCGTTCGAGGACGCGAGCCAGTGCCGGATTCTTCAGCAACGTACCGGCCGCCTTGGGGCTGCCATCGGCGTTCAGGAAATAGGCGGCCATGTCGGGCGAGCCTGGCAAGGACGCATCGGAGGCGATCATCGAATGCAGCCGGGGGGAAATCCTGAAGCCCTGGTCCGCCAGGGCAATCGCGGGCTCGAACAACGTCGCCCACGGGAGGCGGCCATGCTTGCGATGGGCCAGCTCCAGCGCCCGCAACACGCCCGGCGTGCCCACCGAGCGTCCGCCGATCTGCGCGGCGGTAAACGGCATGGGTTTGCCGTCGGCCTGAAGGAACAGCTTTTCGCTGGCGCCGGCCGGTGCGGTTTCGCGGCCGTCGTAGGTGCGCACCGCCTTGCCGTCCCACAGCACGATGAACGCACCGCCGCCGATGCCGGAAGACTGCGGCTCCACCAGGGTCAGCACCGCCTGCATCGCAATCGCCGCGTCGATGGCCGAGCCGCCGCGCCGCAACATTTCCCGGCCCGCCTCGGCGGCAAGCGGGTTCGCCGCGGCGGCCATGTGTTTGTCCGCGTGGCGAGTCTGCAGATCAGTGCGGTAGCCGGAAGCGATCTCCGGTGCGCTGGGCAAGGGAGGCGTGGAGGAGAGCGGAGTCTTACAGGCGGCGAGTGTCAGGGCGACAGCCAACAGCGAAACGGCTGACAGGCGATTAAGATTCGGTCTGAGGTCTGTAAGCACGTGTCGCTCCATCCGTGGGTCAGGGATATTGAGGCCGACTGTAGCGATACGAGGCGTGGGGTGCAAATCAGTGGGGGAGGCGGTTCGGCTTCGCCCCACAAAAAACGTCAGGCATTCTGCGCCTGGAGGAAAATCGAAAACAGCTCGGATTGGGACTTGATCCCCAGTTTGCTGTACATGTGCTTTTTATGGACTTTCACGGTTTCGGCAGAGATTTCCAGCTTGCGGGCGATTTCCTTGCTCGAGCAACCACTGAGCATCAAGCGTCCGACATCCAGTTCCCGTGCGGTCAACTGTGTGCCTTTGAGCTGTTGCACCGACGCTTCCAACTGTACGCGCCAGTCGACCTGCGGTGGTGCTGGCGCCAGCGCCACCACTTCGTTGATTTCGTAAGGCAGGCGCTGGCGCAACAGGCCGAGCACCCAAGGCTGAATCAGCGACAGCAAGGCAAGCTGCTGGCCACTGAACCGCTGCTTGCTGCCCAACGACAGGCACAGCGTGCGATCGCCTTCGAGCTGGCAATTGAACTGGACTTCATCGGATACAACGTTCAGACGAAAGTAACGCTGGTAATACTCGGTCAATTCGAAATGTTCCGGTGCCACTTCCGACAGGCGATACAGCCCGGTGCGCGACTGCTCGCGACAAGCGATGTAGAACGGATCGAGCAGGTACAACCCGCGCAGATAGTCCTGGAACAACTGATCTGGATTGCCATCCTCGCCCGGGCATTCGGCAAAAACCTGCGGGCGTTGATCGGCGCTGAAAAGCAGTGCCACCCAACTATCGAAGGGGACGTACTGATCCAGCAAACGGACCAGCTGCGTCCAGAAGTTGGGCTTGTCCAAGCCGTCGATCAGTTGCCCGACCGAGCGATGCCACGCGATGTCTTCTAATGAAAGTGTCATGCCTCTACCCCTATCGGGTTACCCCAGCGGCGTGATTTCCCGGCCCTGGGCTTGCTGCGCATACTGGCGCACAGACACCGTCCGGGCAATCTTTCCGCCAGCCTGGTCAAGAACAAGGAATACCCATGAAAGTCGAACTCGCCCAATTGGCGGGCCGTGATAACGACACGGCCTACAACCTGGAACGCGCGCTTGCGGCGATTGCCGCCTGTGCTGCCGACACGCAAATGATCGTGTTTCCCGAAACCCACCTGATGGGCTTTCCGTCGGTCGAGACGTTGGCCGAAACCGCCGAACCGCTGGACGGACCGACCGTCAGTGCGGTGCTTGCTGCGGCCCGGGAACGTGATATTGCCGTGGTGATCGGCGTGGCCGAGAACGATCGCGGCCGTTTCTACAACACCACGCTTTTGATCACACCAGAGGGCATTGCCCTGAAATATCGCAAGACGCATCTCTGGGCGTCGGATCGCGGAGTATTCGAGGCCGGTGACCGTTACGCGACATGCGAGTGGAATGGTGTGCGCGTCGGCCTGCTGATCTGCTACGACATCGAATTCCCGGAAACCGCCCGCGCCCTGGCGCAATTGGGGGCCGAGTTGCTGATCGTCACCAACGGCAACATGGACCCTTATGGCCCGACTCACCGCACCGCGATCATGGCCCGTGCCCAGGAAAACCAAGCGTTTGCGCTGATGGTCAATCGCGTGGAAGAGGGCGATGGCGGGTTGGTGTTTGCAGGCGGCAGTGCGTTGGTCGACCCGCTCGGCACCTTATTGTTCGAGGCGGGGCGTGATCAAGGCCAGTTCTCGGTGGAACTGGACCTGAACCAACTGACGGCGGCGCGGCGTGATTATCGGTACCTCGATGATCAGCGGCTGAAGATGCCGGGGGAGATTGTCGAGCATGCCTGCGGATTGCGGGAGCTGCTGATTCCGTCGCGTTGATCCTGATCCTGTGTTGCCAGGGCTAGCGCCTTCGCGGGCAAGCAACACATTCCTGTTGGCCAAAACCAAAACAACAACGTAACACCCGAAAATCTTGCGCCGAACTCGGCTCTGCCATAAATCTAATAATTCGGAGTAGTCGCTCATGGCTCGTTTGCAACGCACCCTGTCACTGGGGTCGGTGGTGCTGTTCGGCATCGCCTATATGACACCGATCATTGTCCTCGGTACCTTCGGCATCCTCGCGCAATCCACCGCTGGCATGGTCCCCGCCGCTTACCTGGCGGCATTGGTGGCGATGTTTTTCACCGCCATGAGCTACGGCCGAATGGCCGCGGCGTTCCCCGTCGCCGGTTCGGCCTATAGCTACGTGCGCAAGGCGATCAGCCCAAAGCTCGGTTTCATCGCCGGTTGGGCGGTATTGCTCGATTACCTGTTCCTGCCCATGGCGATCTGGCTGATCGGCGCGGCCTACCTGCATTCCGCGTTCCCGGCCTTGCCACAGTGGCTCTGGGTGCTGGTGTTCATCGGCATCACGAGCGCGATCAACATTGTCGGTCTGAAATTGGCCAACGGCATCAACGCGCTTTTGATGCTGGTGCAGTTCCTGGTCCTGGTCGCCTTCGTTGCGCTGTGCGTCCATTACGTCGCAGGAGATACGAGCACACCCTTGTGGTCGATCAAGCCGTTCTTCAACGGTGACATGCAGATGCCGCTGATCATGAGCGGTGCGGCCATTGCGTGCTATTCATTCCTCGGCTTCGACGCGGTCAGCACCTTGACCGAAGAAACCCGCGACCCGCGCCGTACCATCCCGCGAGCGATCATGTGGATTACCCTGATCGGCGGATTGATCTTCGTCAGCGTGTCGTACTTCGTGCAGATCGCGCACCCGTCGTTCCAGTTCGACAGCGTCGACGCGGCGGCCTACGAAATTGCTCGCAACATCGGTGGCGACCTGTTCGTGTCGATCTTCCTGATCGGCCTGATCGTCGGCCAGTTCGCGTCAGGGCTGTCAGCCCAGGCCAGCGGTTCGCGGCTGTTGTTCGCCATGGGCCGTGATGGCGTGCTGCCAAAATCGTTCTTCGGTACCTTGCATGAGCGCTTTGGTACGCCGGTCAACAGCATTCTTTTATGCGCCGTGGTCGCTTTGCTGGCGCTGAAACTGGACGTCACTACGTCAACCTCATTCATCAACTTCGGCGCGTTCCTCGCGTTCAGTCTGGTGAACCTGTCGGTGATCTTTCATTACTGGATTGGAGCAGAGAGGAAGGGGTTGCGTGAGCTCGTTCTGTTCCTGCTTTTCCCGTTTATCGGCCTGGCGGCGGATGTATGGCTGATGGTCAGCCTCGATCACTCAGCGATCTACCTGGGCTTGAGCTGGCTGGCGATTGGCGTGGTGTACTTGGCGGTGTTGACCGGAGGCTTCCGTCGCCAGCCGCCGGAGATGGATTTCCAGGAAGCCGCGTGACTCCTTGCTCCCCGTGGGATCAGTTGAAATCTAGCGGGGGCATTCAGGGATACCCAGAAACAAGAAAGCCCGCACTAGGCGGGCTTCTTGTTGTTCAAAGACATTCAAGAACATCGTTGAACAGGACTTGGTGGCTACACAGGGACTTGAACCCCGGACCCCAGCATTATGAATGCTATGCTCTAACCAACTGAGCTATGTAGCCAAGTGGCGCGCATTATTCCCTTGCGGTGGAGATGTGTCAAGCGCAAACCTAAAATATTTCTTTGCACTTTCAACCGCTTATCCATCCCTGCGACAAACGCCCATCAACCGAGTTGAAATCTCCCTGTGTTTGCACTCAAGGCCTGGCTGCCTTGGCTCAAGGTATCCGCCGCCAGGTTCACGGCGCGGGCGCCCTCCAGCAAGCGCATGGCTGCTTGATCTACCTGCTGGATATTGCCGCTGACCTCATCCGCGGTGCTGGCTTGTTCGTCAACCGCGGTGGCGATTTGTGCCAGCGTGTCGGTGACGCTCTGCACGGCGCTGGCAATTTCGCCGAGGCGTTCGCCAAGGCCGGTGACCGCTTGGGCGTCGGTCTGGGCCTGGCCGCAGGCGGCTTCCATCAGGCTGACGGCTTCGTTGACCGTCGCGCGCAGGCTGTCGACGGTGCCGGCGATCTGCTGCGTGGAGGACTGGGTGCGTTGCGACAGGCTGCGCACTTCGTCGGCCACGACGGCGAAGCCCCGGCCCTGCTCACCGGCGCGAGCGGCCTCGATGGCGGCGTTGAGCGCCAGCAGGTTGGTCTGCTCGGCCACGCCGCGAATGGTGTCGACCACAAGTTGGATCTGCTGGCCCTGTTCGCTGACTCGGCCCAGTGCGGCGGCGGTCTCGTTGAGCCGCTGGTTGAGTTGCTGGATGCTCGCGGTGGTGCGCTGGCTGTCGCGGCTGCTGTCGGCGGCGATGCGGCGGGTCTGTTGCGCGCTGTCGGAAGCTTGTTCGCAGCTTTTCGCTACCCCTTGGGAGGTCGCGGCCAGTTGGGTCGCGGCGGCGGCAATCTGGCTGATTTGCATCTGCTGTGCCTCGACTTCGCCCAATGCTCCGCTGGAGTGTGTATTGAGGGTGCGCACGGCGTCGCTCAGTTGCAGTGTTTCGTGATCCACGCCCAACAGGCTGTTGCGCAACTGCACCACGGCGACATTGAGGGCGGTGCTGATCGCCGCCAGTTCGTCCCGGCCCTGCACCGGCACTTGCAGGCTCAGGTTGCCATCGCGCAGGGCTTCGGCCAGCAGGGTGATGCCACTGGCGCTGCGGCGGATGGACGCTTGCAGGCAAACGAAAAGATACAGCGCGGCCAGCAGCAGGCAGCCGAGCACTACGGCGACCAAAGTGAATTGGCGGATGGCCGAGCCATGATACTGGTCCAGCCGAGTATCCAGCGCCACCAATGACTGCTGGCGCAGGGTCGCGAGGTCGCCGAGGAGGGCGTCCATGTGTTTTTCGAAGTCTTCCGGCTTCAGATTGATGGAACCGCCGAACACGCCGTCATCCAGTACCTTCAGACCCGTATCGAGATTCTTGAGGCTGCCTTGGAATTGGCCTGCCCAGCTTTGCAATTCGCTCGGCAGGCGGGTTTCCAGAAGGGCGCCGGTCTTGACCAACTGGTCCCGTGCGTCGCCAATGCGGCTGCGCAGGTCACGCAGTTGCAAGCGGCTCTGCAGCGTGAATTGGCCTGACACCACCGAGGCTTGGCCAACGCTGGCCAGGCGCCCGACACGTTCGATCAGGTCGGGTGTCTGCTGGGTCGAGATTTGTGTCAGCAGATAGGTTTCCAGCCAGGACGCGAGCGTCAGGCGATTGTCCATGACGATCTGTTCGCGCAGGGCTTGCAACGCGCCAAGGGCGGCGGTGAAGCGGTCATAGCCGTCCGGCCACCAGCCCACGCTGCCCAGGCTTTTGGAATCCAGGCCGTTGAGGCTGGTTTGCAAAGCCTGGTAGCGGGCGAGGGTGTCGGCTTCGGCGCCTTCGGTTTGCAAAGTGGCGCCCAGGTCGCTGGCGGCCTGGTTGAGCGCCGGCTGCACGGCATCGAACGCTGCCATGGCGGCAAGCGTAGCGGGAGTGGGTTGCCGATTGGTTTCGGTGGCGCGCCAACGGGCCGCGCGATTGCGCTGGGCGGTCAGCAGGTTGTCCAGGTTATCCAGCGCCAGCAATTGACGAACCCCGGCACGCTCCCCGGAAATCAGGTTGAGCTTGTCGCGGTAATCCTGGCCGATGAGCCACAAGCTGCCCATGAGCGGCAGGATGAATAACAGGAACAACAACTGGAATTTACGGGCGAAACCAAAATGCCCCAGCAACCGGATGCCCGGTGATAGAAAAGCCTGCATGCCCATACTCCCCTGAACACCCTTGCACCGAATTTGTGCGTTTTTACACAGGTGCTGAAACGGGTGTTCTCTCAAAAGGCCTCGAAAGCTTGTCCAGGCCGGCTCTGTAGGCCTGCTCTGTAGCGAAACTTCCCATTCTCGATCCCCTTTGTAAGGAGATCACGTCGTAGAGCATTAACAAGGCAAGATTCAGACCATGGCGTTGCGCTATCACCTTGTTTTTTATAGGTCGATAGCAAGCTAAGGGGATAGCCTTGCCGTACCGAAAAATGGCACATTGATGCGCCTGCCTCGTGCACCCACCCGCCGTATGGAAACTCCCATGGCTATCAGCAATACCCAGGCCGACATGACGTCGGCAGCCGCGACGCCCCAAAGCAGCCCACTGGTCATGCGCATCATTGGTGCGGTGGCGCTGGCGCATCTGATCAACGACCTGATCCAGGCGGTCTTGCCGTCGATCTATCCGATGCTCAAGGAGAGCTACGGCCTGACATTTACCCAGGTTGGCCTCATCACGTTGACCTTTCAGCTCACCGCTTCGCTGCTGCAACCCTGGGTGGGTTATCACACCGATCGGCATCCCAAGCCCTGGCTCCTGCCGGCGGGAACGGTATGCACATTGGTCGGCATCGTGATGATGTCGATGGTCGGCAGTTTTGCCTTGATCCTGCTGGCCGCCGCGTTGATCGGCATCGGCTCGTCGACCTTCCATCCCGAAGCGTCGCGGGTGGCCCGGCTGGCTTCCGGGGGCCGCTATGGCTTGGCCCAATCGACTTTCCAGGTGGGCGGTAACGCCGGCTCTGCCTTCGGCCCGCTGTTGGCGGCGGCGATCATCATCCCTTACGGGCAGGGCAACGTGGCCTGGTTCGGCCTGTTCGCGCTGTTTGCCTTGTTCGTGCTGTACCGCATCAGTCGCTGGTACGCCAATCACCTGAACCTGTTCAAGCTCAAGCAAGGCCAGGCGGCGACCCACGGGTTATCCAAGGGGCGTGTCCTCAGTGCGCTCGTGGTGCTGGGGCTGTTGGTGTTTTCCAAGTACTTCTACATGGCCAGTTTCACCAGCTACTTCACGTTCTACCTGATCGAGAAGTTCGACCTCTCGGTGGCCTCTTCGCAGTTGCACCTGTTCCTGTTCCTGGGTGCGGTGGCGGCGGGAACGTTCTTTGGCGGCCCGATCGGCGACAGGATCGGGCGTAAGGCGGTGATCTGGTTCTCGATCCTCGGCGTGGCGCCATTCACCCTGATCCTGCCTCACGTCGACCTGCTGTGGACCAGCATTCTCAGCATAGTAATCGGCTTCATCCTGGCCTCGGCGTTCTCCGCGATCGTGGTGTATGCCCAGGAACTGGTGCCAGGCAACGTCGGGATGATCGCCGGCGTATTCTTCGGCCTGATGTTCGGCTTCGGCGGGATTGGCGCCGCGCTACTGGGGCATCTGGCAGATATTCGCGGCATTGAGTACGTGTACTGGCTGTGCTCGTTCCTGCCGTTGTTCGGGGTGTTGGCGATCTTTTTACCCAGGACAAAAAAGGCCTGAGCAATCTCCAACCAGACGGCTCGGTGTTCCTGGGAAACACCGAGCTCCTGGCGGCCCGAGTCATGAATAACCGGTACTAAAGTCTCGATCTGTATGAGCCTTAAGTTGGCTCTTGTACAAATACCGCTCGTGCTAATTTGCCTGCGTGGCAAATGGTTGGAATGGACTCTGCGGCAAATATCCAGGGGTCGCTTTACGGTGACTGGATAGCGGATTCACATTCTTTCCGCGAAGGCCTTCGTTTCCGGAGGTCTTCGGCTCCTGACGTTGAATGTCCTTTATCGTCCTTCGGACGCATAGAGTGAATCTGCGCGCCATCTCCCCACGTTTCAACCAATAACCAGCTGTATCGCCATGCCCGGCCATCCACTTCGGTGCATGACGTAAGCAGCGTCAGTCGTATTCGCCGAGTCGTGCACGCGGTGGCTGCCGGCGTTCTTCATGGCGGCGTTAAAAATAGAATCGGGTGGGGAATCATATGAAGTTCACGTCGTTGCAGGCACGCATTTGTGTCACGGCGGGCGCATGCCTGTTTGTTTCGTCCGTCAGCCTGGTGGTCTACGGGCTCTTTACCGCCCGGTCCAATGAGCAATATGTCGCGAGCGAGGTCAGTGCGCTGGTCGAAAAATCAACCATCCGGGAAATCCAGAACCTGGCCGAATCCCGTGCCAACGCCATCCAGGCCAAGCTGCAGAACGCCTTGGATGCCGCGCGAACGATGGCCAATACCTTCGCCGCCAGCAAGGCTCCGCAAAGCCCCCTGGCGTTGGGCCGTGAACAAATCAACAGCGTGCTGCTCAATGTGCTCAAGGACAATCCGGACTTCAACGGCACCTATTCCTGCTGGGAGCCGAATGCGCTGGACGGGCAGGACCTCGGGTTCCGCAACGCACAAGACGGCAACAACCCCGTGACCGGACGTTTTACGCCTTACTGGACGCGCAGCGCCGATGGTCACGTCGCGGTGCAGCCGCTGGTCGAGTATGACTCGGCCGACCGCCACGCCAATGGTGTACTCAAGGGCGGGTGGTACAGCGGCCCGCGCGACACCCTGAAGGAAAGCGTGTTGGACCCCATTCCTTACGTGGTGCAGGGGAAAAATGTCTGGCTGACCACCTTGTCGGTGCCCATCGTCTCCGAAGGGAAATTCTACGGGGTGGTTGGCGCTGACTTCGACATCGCCTTCATCCAGAAACTCAGCGAGCAGATGTCTGCCGACCTCTATGGCGGCAAAGGCACGGTGTCGATCCTGAGCAACCAGGGGCTGGTGGTCGCGGACAGCCAGCGTACCGACTTTATCGGCCAGCCTATCAAGGCCCTCTTGCCCGATTCCTGGGAAAAGGTGCTGGGCGATATCCAGGGCGGTCGAGGGGATGGCCTGCTGAATGCGCAAACCCAGAATATCGAAGTGCTGATGCCGATTGTGCTCGGCCGTACCGGCAAACCCTGGGCGGTGTTGATTCGCCTGCCCAAGGCCGTGGTCATGAGCCAGGCCATCGCCCTGGAGCAGGAGCTGCAGGCGCGCAGCCTCGACAACAGTATCTGGCAGGTGTCGGTAGGGTTGGTCATTTCATTGTTGGCCCTGGCCGCCCTGTGGTATGCCGCCGCCAAGATCGTCGGGCCGATTCGCGAGGCGGCTGCCTTGGCCGCGACCATCAGCCTCGGGGATTTTTCCCGGCGACTGGTGCAGCAGTCCGAAGATGAAGTCGGGCAGTTGTCGGCCGCCCTGAACGATATGTCCGAGAGCCTGCAACGGCAGGTGAGGGTGGCGGAGCGCATTTCCGAAGGTGACCTGGATCTGCAGGTCCGGCTGTCTTCGCCCCAGGACACCTTGGGCAAGTCGCTGGAGAAAATGGTCAGCAACCTGAACCAGCTGATTTCCGAAGTGCAGGCCAGCGCCACCCAGATCACCGGCAGCTCGACGCAGGTGACCGACCTGAGCCAGTCACTGTCCGAGGGCGCCTCCAATTCAGCCTCGTCCATCACCGAGATCAGTGCGGTGATGACGCAAATGGCCGCCCAGACCCGGGACAACGCCGCCAATGCCAAGAAAGCCGATGAGCAATCCCAGGCTTCACGCGCCGATGCGGGGGAGAGCGATAAGCTGATGAGTGAGCTGATCGCCGCCATGGCCGAAATCGATAACTCGGGCAAGGACATCACGGCCATCATCACCACCATCGATAACATTGCCGCGCAAACCAACCTCCTCGCGCTCAATGCGGCGATCGAGGCTGCGCGGGCAGGTGAGCTTGGCCGCGGTTTCGCGGTGGTGGCGGACGAAGTGCGCAGCCTGGCCGCCCGCAGCGCCGAGGCGGCCCAGCAGACCGCTGCGCTGATCGCCGACTCCTCGAGCAAGACCCAGCGCGGCATGATCATCGCCGGCCGCACCGCTGAGTCGTTGAAGAATATCGTCAGCGGGACCAGCGAAGTCTCCAGCCTGGTTTCGCTGATCTACCAGGCCTCCAGCGAGCAGGCTTCAGGTTTGCAACAGGCGAGTATCGGGCTCGAACAGATCGACGAGGTGACCCAGAAGAACCAGTCGAACTCCCACGAATGCGCCATCGCCGCCAAGGATCTTTCCGAGCGAGCCTCGCTGATGCAGCGTGTGCTTGGGCGGTTCAAGGTGAAAGTTTCAAGGTAAAAATTTCAAGGTGAAAAAAGGTCAGCGGGGAGGCTTTTTGCTATCCTGCGGGCCCTTCTTCACGGACGAATACCGAGACCTGCCATGGCTAACGACACGCCGTCACGCATCGGACAGACACTGCTGGGATTGCTTTTCGCGCTGATTGGCATTGGTTTGTTGGGCGCCGCCTTCAATCTGGCGCTCGATCGGCGCGAGTTTCTTGCTCGCGCCGAAATGGCTGATGGCATTGTCAGCCATTTGAATGCCGGTGGTTCGCATCCCGAGATCGCCTTCACCACCGCAAGCGGCGAAAAGATTTCCTACCCTCAGGGCGGCCTTATCTTTGGTTATCAGAAAGACCAGCCGGTGCGGGTGCACTATTCGCCCGAGCAGCCGGCCGGCAGCGCCATCGTCGATGATCGGGGTGCCTTGTGGGGGACCTCGGCATTATTGGGCGGCATCGGTTTGGTATTCACTCTGGTAGGACTATTGAAAGTCACCCGCCAGCGCGGTCGCGGCGCGGCTCATTCACTTAAAGGACTTTGAACGCATGAGCTACAACATCCCTATTCCGGTCAATGAAAGTCGTTGGCAATACCAGACCGCCAGCGGTGGCGGTCTGACCGTGGTCATGGTGGCGGGCAGCGGCGGCTCGATCATCCTGCGTTCGCCTCAAGGCGAAGACGTCAGCTACCGCTATGGCGGTGTCGGCGTGGGTGTCGGATTTGGTGCGCGGCTGCCGCGTTTCGGCAAGATCAATATCCAGATCAAAGGCAAGGGCGTGAGCGCGGCGGGTGCGGCAGAGGCGTTCCCCAGCACCGGCAAGGTGTTTGTCAGCGATGCCCTGGTCGATCGCGACCTGACCAGCGACGACATCACCGGCCCGTGCATGTACACCGAAGTGGGCGTGGGCCTGGTGGTCGGCGGGTCGGCCACGGCGCTGCTGTTCGGACTCGATCCCAAGCTGCTGGCGCTGTCGGTGGCCTTGAGCTCCAATCCGGCGACCTCGCTCATCGCGTCGACCACGGTCAACCGCCAACTGGCACGTTCGGCCAAGGGCGCGGTGGTCATGGCTGGCGTGAACGCCGGTTTGCAGGCCGGTGGCGGTGCCGCGATCTACATGGGTTATCTGTTCTAGTTGCGGCTGGGCGCAGGTAACGTCCGGACAGGATTCAGTGCGTCTGGATAAGGATTGATACCCGGCGCTCGAACCCAACCCGTGCATGCAGATTGTTATGCACGGTAGCGGGTCCTACGAGGCGTGGCGGGGGCAGGGCGCTCGCCACTGAATGTATGCCTATCCCTCCGCCGCCTCGCGCCCTTCCAAGAATACCCGCCCCGGTAACTTGAACCCGCGCAACTTCAGCAGCGTCATCGGCCCGGCATCCAGCTCGGTGCGCAGGTGCCAGGTCAGACCCAGGCCATCGGGGGCCTTGAGCACCATGCGGTAGCGGCTGTCGCCATCGTCCAGCGGCGTGAATTTGGCCTGTTCCAGCAAGCGGATCAGCCCCCACGTGCCGGCGTAGTCGGCGAACAATCGCTCGCCGGTGTGGACGCTGGTCCAGGTCAGGCTGACCCCGGGATAGTCGCTGCGCCCTGGCCAGCCGAAGCGCTGCCAGCGTTCCTTCTGGTTGAAGTACTCGTGTTTTTCACCGTTGAGGATGAAGGTGGTCTGCACCACATCGCGCACG
>NZ_JAOSHO010000870.1 GCF_025917275.1 Pseudomonas agronomica
CGCGAGCAGGCTCGCTCCCACAATGAGGTCGGCTTACAACCGGGAAACCAGGTCATCTGGGGACAATCCACGCCGAATGATTGACGACACTTTTCGTACGCCTTTGCCGATTTCTACTGACCGACTATCACTCACTTTCATCGACGAATAAACAGCATTTCAAGCCAATCAACGACATGCCGACGCTACGCTTCGCTGCGCTTGGCCCACGTCAAGAAACCGAAATTTGACTCCATAAAGCCAGCACCTATCGTTCCCTCCAGACCGCACCCAGGGACCGGGTGATCCGGACGCTTTTTACAAGGCGCGGTCGTCATGTCACATCTCAAGGAGCTATGAAATGTCTGGAGCAACTCAAACGATTGACGTGCTGGTCACGGTGGATGCCGATTACCTGATAAACACCGGCGACGTACCTGGCGCCATCGCGATGCTTGTCACACGTAGCGCGATCGACTCGCACGCCACCGGCAATGAAGGCGAAGGTGGCAATGAACTGTGGATCGATGTGAACCCCGGCGACATCATTCGCTGGCGCGCCACCACCCTCTCGCGCAACTTCGACCGCGTCGCGCTCATTACGGATGTCGAACAAGGCGACCCTCACCAGGGCGGTAATTACCCTGGTTCGATGTCCAAACCCGTGTCCTTCAACATCCCGGGGATTCCCGTGCCCTACCTGGACAATGGCGTCAGCCGCGGTATTTCCAAGACCGACGTGACCTATACCTTCTGGCAATCCACGGCGCTCAATCCCGGGAAGCTCTGGTACCAGGCCACGTTCATCCTGCTGGACCGCAACCTGAACCAGATCGGTCCAACCCACACGTGGGACCCGTACATCACGGTCAATTGACCATTCGCTGAGCAGTAAACAACCCTGGCCGGCATGCTATCCGCCATGACGATATGCCGGTCAGGGTTGCCTATCGAAACACGTCGCAACGCCCCCTGGCTCCCCTCCCCGTTGACCGTGCTGGCTGATATCAAGTGAGATACCCCACTTCGAGCGCGTTTGCTCGCAATAGCGGTGGATCAGCTTGCGTAAAAGCTGAATGGACCGACGTCATCGCGAGCAGGCTCGCTCCCACAGGTGCGCGTCAGACCGATTATTCAAACAACCCATGCCCCCGTGGCGAGGGAGCTTGCTCCC
>NZ_JAOSHO010000871.1 GCF_025917275.1 Pseudomonas agronomica
TCGATGCAGGCCTGAAAACCGCTCGCGAATTGATCGAACAGCCGGCCGACATCGCGCTGATCGACCAGCAACTGGCCGCCGTCGCCGAGTACAAAAGCGCCTTCGCCCAGATGACCAGTGCCACCGTCAGTCGCGAAGATGCCCGCAGCAAGCTGGGCGCCAGCGCCGATAACACCGTGGCCCGCGTCGCCGAAGTGGAAAAAGCGCTGTTGCAAGGTGGCGACATCACCCAGTTCAACAACATCGTGACCCTGAGCAAGGCGATCCAGCAGGCCCGCTATCAGGTCCGTGGCTACACCTACAGCGGTAAAAGTGAAGCCCAACAGCCGGCCATCGATGCAATCACTGATGTCCTGAAGCTGCTGGCCCGCTTGCCAGCCCAGTTGCCCGAAGAGCACGCCGACAAGCTCCAGCAAGCCAGCGACTCGATGAATCTCTATCGAGCGGCAGTCAGCCAATTCCGCGACTCCCAGCTCGATAACGGCGCCGCACTGCAGCGTATGGGTGAGCAAGGCCAGATCCTGATCGACGCCAGCCAGAAGCTCACCGTGTCGCAGACCGCCGTACGCGATCGCGACACTGCCCAGGCCAAGACCGTCCTGATCGCAGCCGCCGCGCTGGCGATGCTATTCGGTGTGATTGCCGCTTTGTTCATCACCCGGCAGATCGTTGGCCCGCTCGACCAGACCCTGAAGGTGGCGGAGCGTGTTGCAGCGGGTGACCTGACCCACAACCTCACCTCCGAACGCCGCGACGAACTCGGCCAACTGCAACGCGCCATGCAGAGCATGACCGTGGGCCTGCGGCAATTGATCGGTGGCATCGGTGAAGGGGTTACCCAGATCGCCAGCGCCGCCGAACAGCTTTCGTCCGTGACCGAACAGACCAGCGCCGGTGTGAACAGTCAGAAAGTGGAAACCGATCAGGTCGCCACGGCCATGCATGAAATGACCGCCACGGTGCAGGAAGTCGCGCGCAACGCCGAAGAAGCCTCCGAAGCCGCTGTCGCCGCTGACCAACAGGCCCGTGAAGGTGACAAAGTGGTGGGCGAAGCCATCGCGCAGATCGAGCGACTGGCCAAGGAAGTGGGCAATTCAACCGCTGCCATGGGCGACTTGAAGCGCGAAAGCGACAAGATCGGCAGCGTCCTC
>NZ_JAOSHO010000872.1 GCF_025917275.1 Pseudomonas agronomica
CCGACGGCTTCCTTGGCGCTGAGCACCTTGGGTTCGTCCTTGAGGTCGCCACGGCCGTCGATGTTGTTCAGGTAATCGGACAGCATCAGGCCCAGGTCGGCCAGGGTCGGGTCGCCAGCGTGAAAGGCGTCGGAGGCGGCGCCGTACAGTTCCTGGGAGATGAGCCCGAAATCCTCGGTGCCGCGCGCTTCGAGCATGCGCACCACCATACGATATTCCTTGCACATGCGGCGCATGATCTGGCCAACCGGGTTGAACTGCCCGAGCTGGCGAGTGATGTCGCGCTCGATGTTCTGGAACTCCAGCTTCACTTTGCTGGAGTCGAACGACAAGGGGCGGTTGAGGTAATAATCGCGGTCCACGGCCGGCAGTTCCTTGCCCTTGGCCTTGAGAAACCCCTTGCGGATGTTCTCGTCCCATTTCACCGCGTCGAGAATGCGAATCGGCGTCTGCGCCAGCACAATGCGATCGGACAAGGTGCGTATCGTCTGCTGGTAATCGTCCACCCGGAACTCCTGTGTAAAAACGTCCGCTTGTAAGCGTTATTGGGATTTGACCAGTCGCTGGTAGCGCACGGCTTCCGAGAACACGTCGGAATTGGCCGGGTCGTCGAGGTAGCTGAAAACCTTGCTCATGTCGCTGTCCACCAGCACGCCATCGCCCTCTTCGCTCGGGTTCGGCTGGCCGCTGAGGAGCTTCTGGCCGATGGCCTGGTTGATCTGTTCCATGTCCAGGTTGTAGACCACCAGTTCCTGCTTGTCGGTCAGTTCGAAACCGGCGATGACGAAGTGCCCGCCAAACCGGGCTGGTACCTTCGCCGACAGGTACCAGCGGCTGCCGTGGCGAGAGACCGTCAGGGGAATGGCTTCGCGCTCCTGGGGCCTGGCCCTGAAATAACTGATGGCCTGGTAGCGGTGCTTGCCCACCTTCGTCAGTTCCAGGTTCAACGGTTCGCCCCAGGCGTTGGTGCTGGTCCAGTGGCCGAGCAGGCCCTTGGGCGCGGCTTCGCTGTCGGGCAATGGCGCCTTGAACGATACCAGGCAACCACTGAGCAACAGCAACGACACGGCCAGGACAACGGCACGCCAGGCTTTCATTGAAACTCCCTATGGCACAAGTTGCCTTGCCTTTGTGGCGAGGGAGCTTGCTCC
>NZ_JAOSHO010000873.1 GCF_025917275.1 Pseudomonas agronomica
GAGCGAGCTTGCTCGCGATGGCGGGGCATCAGTCAACACCAATGCCGCGGGTGTTCAAGCAATCACCGGCGCCCGCTCCCAATCCAACTGCACCGCCGCCACCGGCCGGCCAAACCAGTATCCCTGCCCCAGCTCGCAAGCCTGTTCAAGCAAGAACGCCGCCTGCTCGCGCTGCTCGATGCCCTCGGCATGCACCTGCATCCCCATGCTATGGGCCAAGGCGATGATCACGCGGACAATCGCCACGTCGTCCTCGTCCCACGGCAACCCGGCGACAAAACCCTGGTCGATCTTGAGTTTCTGCACCGGCAAACGCTTGAGTCGCAGCAGCGACGAATAACCGGTGCCGAAGTCATCGATGGCCAGCCGCACGCCCAATTCGCGCAAGCGGTGCATCTGTTCCAGTGCGACTTCCGGGTCCTCCATGACCGCACTTTCGGTCACTTCCAGTTCCAGGAGCGCCGGATCGAGGCCGGTGTCATGCAGGACGCGGGCGACTTGCTCGTACAATTCGCGATGGGCGAACAAGCGGCTGGAGACGTTGACCGCCACGAACGACAGGGCCACCCCGGCCTGCTGCCACTGGCACATTTGCCGGCAGGCCTGTTCCATGACCCAGGCGTCGATTTGGGCGACCAGCCCCGTACGCTCGGCGATGGGAATGAACTCAGCCGGCGACACCAGCCCACGCGAGGGATGCTGCCAACGCACCAAGGCCTCGACGCCAACCAGACGGCTGGTCGCCAGGTCGTGCACCGGTTGGTAATGCACCCGCAACTCCTCTTGCTGCAGGGCGCGTCGAAGTTCGAAAGCAACTTCGACCCGTTGCTGAGCGTGGGCGGTGAGCTCTTCGGTGTACAGGGCATAGCCATCCCGCCCGCTGCTCTTGGCCTTGAACAGCGCCGAATCGGCGTTGCGCAACAATTGACCGGCGCTGAGGGCATCGCCGGGAAACAAGCTGATGCCGATGCTGGCGTTGATAAACAAGGATTGATCGCCGAGCGGCAACGGTTCTTTCAATGCATCGAGGATGCGTCGAGCCAACGCCGCCGCCTGCCCTGGCTGCGAGCAGTTTTCCACCAGCACCGCGAACTCATCGCCGCCCAGCCGGGCCAGGGTGATGCCCGGCGCA
>NZ_JAOSHO010000874.1 GCF_025917275.1 Pseudomonas agronomica
TCGCGAGCAAGCTCGCTCCCACAAGGGTCCAGCGATTGCTTTGCGATACTGGACCGGCATACAACTTGCTCCGTCTCCAGTCTCCCAAGGCTGGAAACGGATCATGCTGCATTCCCACCTCACCACGCTCAACGCCGTCTCCCTGGTGCTCGACGCCTTCAAGCACGACGGCCTGCCCCGTGATGCGTTGCTGGCCGGCAGCGGCATCAGCGCGGCGGACCTGAGCCGGGCCGACACGCGCATCACCACCAATCAGGAGATGCAGGTCTGTGCCAACGCCGTGGCCCTCAAGCGGGATATCGGCTTGGAACTGGGCCGCAACATGCACGTTTCGTCCTACGGCATGCTCGGCTATGCGCTGCTCACCAGTGCCACCTTAGGTGACGCTTTGCGCCTCGCGCTGCGCTACCCGGCGCTGCTGGGAACACTCTTCGAGCTGACACTGGACGACGACGGCGAGCACATCTGGCTCAGCGCCAGCGACTATCGGGAAAACCCGGCCCTGGCGGTATTCAACGCCGAGTTCTGCATGGTCTCCCTGAAAGTCATCTGCAACGACCTGCTCGGCCACCCGCTGCCCTTGCGTGCGGCGCGCTTCGAACATTTGGCGCCGGATTACCAGGCGCTCTACGCCAACCTGTTCGACTGCCCGGTGCGCTTCGACAGCGTCGACAACGCCTTCGGCTTCGACCGGCATTGGCTGGAGCAGCCCCTGCCGCTGGCCGACCCCATCACCCATCACGCCATGGCCGAACGCTGCCGCCGGCAGAACACCGAATTCACCGGCCGCCAGGCCTGGCTGGGGCGCATCCGCCAACTGCTCGTCGCGCAACTGGACGCCGCCCCGGGCCTGGAAGGCCTGGCCGAGCAAATGAACTGCTCGGCGCGCACCCTGCGCCGGCATTTGAAGGATCTGGGTTGCAGCTATCAGGAACTGCTCGATGAACTGCGCTTCGAGCAAGCCAAGCAAATGCTCTGCGAGGACCAACTGCCGATCTATCGGATCGCCGAACTGCTTGGCTTCAGTGAAACCGCGAGCTTTCGCCACGCGTTCGTACGCTGGAGCGGCGTGGCGCCGAGTCGGTTCAGGGCGTGAAAGTTGGCTTCAAACACGATCCCCGTGGCGAGGGAG
>NZ_JAOSHO010000875.1 GCF_025917275.1 Pseudomonas agronomica
GCGAGCAAGCTCGCTCCCACAGGAGAATGCGTAATCCGAAATAAAAAACCCCATGGGCCAGAGCCCATGGGGTTTTGTTGTTTCAGCGGTAGGCGATCAGGCCGGCGCTGAGGTGCGGATCAGGTGGTCGAAGGCGCTCAGCGAAGCCTTGGCCCCCTCGCCCACGGCGATCACGATCTGCTTGTACGGCACGGTGGTCACGTCACCGGCGGCGAACACACCCGGGATCGAGGTTTCGCCGCGGGCATCGACGATGATCTCGCCACGCGGTGACAGCTCGACGGTGCCCTTGAGCCAATCGGTGTTAGGCAGCAGGCCGATCTGCACGAAGATCCCTTCCAGCGCCACTTCGCGCACTTCTCCGCTTGGACGGTCCTTGTAGAGCAAGCCGTTGACCTTCTGCCCGTCACCGGTCACTTCGGTGGTCTGGGCGTTGGTGATCACCGTCACGTTCGGCAAGCTGTGCAGTTTACGCTGCAACACCGCGTCGGCACGCAACTGCACGTCGAACTCCAGCAGGGTGACATGGGACACGATACCGGCCAGGTCGATGGCCGCCTCGACGCCGGAGTTGCCGCCGCCGATCACCGCCACGCGCTTGCCTTTGAACAATGGGCCGTCGCAATGCGGGCAGTACGCCACGCCTTTGTTGCGGTATTGCTGCTCGCCCGGCACGTTCATTTCACGCCAGCGGGCACCGGTCGCCAGGATCACGGTCCTGGCCTTGAGGCTCGCTCCGCTGGCGAACTTGATTTCATGCAGCCCGCCATTCGTGCCAGGCACCAGGGCGTCAGCGCGTTGCAGGTTCATGATGTCCACGTCGTACTGCTTGACGTGTTCTTCCAGGGCAACGGCCAGTTTCGGGCCTTCGGTTTCCTGGACCGAGATGAAGTTCTCGATGGCCATGGTGTCGAGCACCTGGCCGCCGAAACGCTCGGCCGCCACACCGGTGCGGATGCCTTTACGGGCCGCGTAGATCGCCGCCGAAGCGCCGGCCGGGCCACCACCAACCACCAACACGTCAAAGGCATCCTTGGCGCTGATCTTTTCGGCTTGCCGCTCGATGCCGCTGGTGTCGATCTTGGCGAGGATTTCTTCCAGGCCCATGCGGCCCTGGCCGAAGT
>NZ_JAOSHO010000876.1 GCF_025917275.1 Pseudomonas agronomica
ATCGCGAGCAAGCTCGCTCCCACAGGGTAGTTATTGCAGGGTTTAGATCCCCTGCGGAATCTCTTCCCCACCCAGCGCCTCAACCAGCGCCGGCAGGAACTCGCCAAACGTCAGCATCATCAGGGTGAAACTGGCGTCCAACTGGCCAAGAGCCTCGTCGCCGCCATCCTGCTCCGCCTGGTCCTGCAGCAGGTCTTCGAATTTCAGGCGCTTGACCACCATCTTGTCGTCGAGCACGAACGACAACTTGTCCTGCCACGCCAACGACAGTTGGGTCACCACCTTGCCGGTGTTCAGGTGCAGCTGGATTTCGTCGCTGGTCAAGTCCTGACGCTTGCAACGCACGATGCCGCCGTCTTCATGGGTGTCGCGCAGTTCACATTCGTCCAGCACGTAGAAATCGTCAGCGGCTTTCTGCGTCTTGACCCAGTCGGTCATGATCGCGGTCGGAGCGGTCTTCACGGTGAGCGGACGCACAGGCAGCGTGCCGATGACTTCGCGCAACGTGGAGAGCAAGTCTTCGGCGCGTTTCGGACTGGCGGAGTTGACCAGGATCAGGCCCTGTTTTGGCGCGATGGCGGCAAAAGTGGACGAGCGACGGATAAACGCGCGAGGCAGGAAGGCCTGGATGATTTCATCCTTGATCTGGTCCCGTTCCTTTTTATAGACCTTGCGCATTTGCTCGGCTTCTATTTCCTCGACCTTTTCCTTGACCGCGTCGCGCACGACGCTGCCAGGCAGGATGCGTTCTTCCTTGCGCGCGGCGATCAGCAGGAAATCCTGGCTGACGTGCACCAAGGGTGCGTCTTCGCCTTTGCCAAATGGCGCGACGAAACCGTAAGTGGTCAACTCCTGGCTTGCACAAGGGCGCGCCAGTTTGCTCGCCAGTGCAGTTTCCAACGCCTCGGCATCAACAGGCAGATCTTGGGTCAGGCGATAGATAAGCAGGTTCTTGAACCACATGGGGTGAGTCTCTCCTTTATACAAAGGGGGGCATTATTCTCTTCGCGGCGCCATAGGCCAACCCTTCGCTAAGCCTTTGGAAGGCCTGAAAAAATTAATTTAAAAAGTGCTTGCCAGCTTAGGGACTGCTCCGTAGAATGCGCGCCACACCGAAAGTG
>NZ_JAOSHO010000877.1 GCF_025917275.1 Pseudomonas agronomica
ATCGCGAGCAAGCTCGCTCCCACAGTGGATATCTTTGACTGAACTAACACCGCAACCCGGCGAATCTGGCGCTTAGTATATCGACGAAGCCCAACCGCCGTTGGGCTTCGCTCACATTTCTTGCAACTGTTATTCCAGGGCTTTCCAGATATCGGTGGCGTATTCGCGGATGGTCCGGTCCGAAGAGAACCAGCCCATGCGCGCGGTGTTGAGCACCGCCGAGCGCCACCACTGCTTGGAATCGTGCCACCTTTCTTCGACCTTGGCCTGGGCGTTCCAGTAGGCGTCGAAATCGGCACAGACCAGGAAGCGGTCGTAATCCACCAGCGAATCCACCAGCCCGGTGTAGCGCATCGGGTCGTCCGGCGAGAAGACGCCACCACGAATCGCTTGCAATACATCGCCAAGGCGATGGGACGCGGCGATGTCCGGCGCGGCGCTGAATTCACCGTTGCGCTTGCGCGCTTCCACCTGCTCGGCGGTCAGGCCGAAGATGAACATATGGTCACCGCCGACACGCTCGTGCATTTCCACGTTGGCGCCGTCCATGGTGCCGATGGTCAGCGCGCCGTTGAGGCCGAACTTCATGTTGCTGGTGCCCGAGGCCTCGAAACCGGCGGTGGAGATCTGCTCCGACAGGTCCGCCGCCGGGATGATGCTTTCGGCCAGGCTGACGTTGTAGTTGGGCAGGAACACGACTTTGAGCAAGCCGCGCACGGTCGGGTCGTTGTTCACCACCCGGGCGATGTCGTTGGTCAGTTTGATGATCAGCTTGGCTTGGTGGTAACTGGCGGCGGCCTTGCCGGCGAAGATTTTCACCCGCGGCACCCAATCCACTTCCGGCTCGGCACGAATCGCCTGGTACAGCGCCACGGTGTGCATCAGGTTGAGCAGCTGACGCTTGTATTCGTGGATCCGCTTGACCTGCACGTCAAACATCGCCGCCGGGTTGACGGCGATGCCCAGCCGTTCGTGGATCAGGTAGGCCAAGGCCTTCTTGCTGTGCAGGCGCTGTTCGGCGAACTGCTTGCGAAACGCCGGTTTGTCGGCGAACGGCTCCAGTTCGATCAAACGCTCTTCGGGATTGTCGAGCACGCTCGGGCCAAGGGC
>NZ_JAOSHO010000878.1 GCF_025917275.1 Pseudomonas agronomica
CATTCAATCCTGCGAGGAATTGTCATGGCGCGCAAGAAGCAGCAGAAACGATTTGAAGTGATTCACCCTCATTGTGCCGGTATCGATATCGGCAGCCGCGAGCACTGGGTTGGCGTCAATCCCGATCAAAGCGACAAGCCTGTTCGCTGTTTTCCGGCCTTCACTGAGGATTTGGTGAAGCTGGCCGAATGGCTGGAATCGCTGAAAATCAAGGTCGTGGCGATGGAGGCCACTGGCGTTTACTGGATACCCCTGTTCGAGTTGCTCGATTCAAGGGGCTTTGAGGTGTACCTGGTCAACTCCCGTGCAACTCGTCAGATAAGCGGGCGTAAATCCGATGTTCTGGATTGCCAGTGGATCTGGCAACTCATGACCCATGGCTTACTCAGAGGTGCTTTCCGACCCGCTGATGATATTTGCTCGATGCGATCATTGGTTCGCCAGCGGGCCATGAAGGTTCGTGATCAAGCCAAGACCATCAACCGCATGCAAAAAGCCCTGACGCAGATGAACATTCAGTTAGCCAATGTCATCAGCAATATTGCTGGCGTGACAGGGATGAAAATCATCAAGGCCATCATCGATGGCGAGCGCGACCCTCAAGTCTTGGCCAACTTCCGAGACGGCCGTATCAAGGCCGATCACCAAACCATTGCCCGCAGTCTGCACGGTAACTGGCGAGTCGAGCATTTGCATGCTTTGGCTCAGGAAGTGGCTGCTCATGATTTCCTTGAGAAGCAGATTGCCGAATGTGATCAGGCCATCACTCAGGCGCTTGATCGACTCCCAGTGCTGAACCATGAGCCCACGCAACCCACCAAGCCACTGCGTAGCCCGCATCGCTCGGCGGATGAACAGGCCAGCTTGCACCAGGCACTTGTGAGAATCATGGGCGTGGACCTGACCGCGATTCCCACCATCGGAATCGAATCTGCCTTGGTTCTGGCGAGCGAAGTCGGACCTGATTTGTCGCGTTTTCCGACTGAGCAACATTTCAGTTCCTGGATGGGGGTAGCACCCTCAACCCGAATATCGGGGGGAAAACCCTTGCCCGGTCATGTCCCCAAGGTATTTAACCGGGCGGCACAAGCGTTGAAGCAGGCGG
>NZ_JAOSHO010000879.1 GCF_025917275.1 Pseudomonas agronomica
CCAGCTTGATCGCGCCGGCGTACATGCCGCCCAGTGCCGACGAATCGATCGCCAGTTCGGGTTTGGCGCTGCCGTCGTCTGCACGGGCGGTGGCGTTGAGGGTGTTGGCGTTGACGTCATTGCGCCCGGCCACGATCGTCAGGTTCTTGGCCTGGATCTCGGCGTTGATCTTGGCGCTGCGGGTGATGATTTCGAAACGGTCGACGTTGTTCGCGTTGAGGCCCGCGCCTTCAATGACGACGCTGCCTTGATCCACTTGATAGCGGTTCAACTGGCCGTTTTCGATGATCGGCTTGCCGGTGGTCAGGGTCGCCTTCGGCGTATTGATAAAGCCGCAGCCATTACAGGTGATGCCATACGGGTTCGCGACGATGACGTGGGCCGACTGCCCCGCTACTTCGGTATAGCCGCGCAGTTGGCTGGGGTTCCCGCCGTTGACCTCGTTGAGGATGATCTTGGCCGCCGTGCCCTTGAGGTTCGGGTTGCCGAGGATGATCCCGCCCAGTTGAGTGGATTGGGCGGGGTTGGTGGCGTTGTTGAGGATGACGCCGTTTTTTCCGACGTTGTAGTCGCTGAATTTGTTGTGGGACAGGCCGCTGCCGTTGGGCTTGGCGATGTTGACGATGGGCACGCCGTTGCCCGCCTGGCCGAGACTGGTGCCCGGCGCGCTGACGACGATGCCGTCGGCCTGGGCCCACAGCGGTTGCCAGAACATGACGTTGGCCAGCAGGAACGCCAGGCCACGCTTGGGCATGCCCCAGAAGGCATCGCGGGTTTTCAGGGCGGCAGAGGGCTGGCGGGCCAGGAAGGCGTATTGGCGGTCGTCCATGATCGGGTCTCGTTGCAGCGAATTAAATGGATACGTCCAGGCGGAAGTAGATCGGCGCTTCGCGCTCGGCCAGCGCATCCGGACGTTCCAGGGAATGGGCGAAGGTCACGCTGGCGCTCAGGTGTTCACCGCGGGCGAACAGCTCCAGGGAGTTGCTCGACATGCGCCCATGCTCGCTACCGTTGTAGCGAGTGCCGCGAATCACGCCCTGGTCATAACCGAGGCTGCTACCGTATTCGGCGAACACCGGACGCAGCCATTCCACGGTCACCGG
>NZ_JAOSHO010000088.1 GCF_025917275.1 Pseudomonas agronomica
ACCTTCACCAATCCCGTGGACGGCGAGCCTGCCACCTCGTTCTGCCGCTGGGCCCTGGAGCGCGGCAAACACGTGGTCACCACCAACAAAGGCCCCATCGCCCTGCACGGCGCCGAACTCAAGGCCCTGGCCCAACGCAACAACGTCGCCTTCGAATACGAAGGCTCGGTCATGAGCGGCACCCCGGTCATCCGCCTCGCCAAACAAGCCCTGGCCGGCAGCTCGATCAGTGGTTTCGAAGGCATCCTCAACGGCACCTCCAATTTCGTCCTCACCGCCATGGAAGGCGGCCTCGGATTCGCCGAAGCCGTCAGCCAGGCCCAAGCCCTGGGCTACGCCGAAGCCGACCCGACCGCCGACGTCGAAGGCCACGACGTCCGTCTCAAAGTGGTGATCCTCGCCAACGAACTGCTCGACGCCAAACTCACCGTCAACGACGTCAGTTGCAAAGGCATCTCCGCCCTCAGCCTCGACGACATCGAAAAAGCCCGCCGCGACGGTGCCCGCTGGAAACTCATCGGCGCCGCCACCCGCAATGCCGACGGCGCCATCAGCGCCAGCGTCGAACCGCGCCTGCTCAGCAACGACCACCCACTGGCGAGCATCAGCGGCGCCACCAACGCCGTGTCGTTCACCAGCGAACTGCTCGGCGCCGTCACCGTCTCCGGCCCGGGCGCAGGCCGCACCGAAACCGCCTTCGCGCTGCTGTCCGACATCATCCACATCCACCAATCGGCAACCCGCAAACAGGAGCACACCCTGTGAACGTATCGCGCCTGGCCCTGGCGGTCGTCGAACCGCACATCGAAGTCCTCAATCCGTTTGACGGCAGCGTCGTCGGCACCGTCGCCGACGTGTGCGCCTCAGAAGTCCCACACCTGCTCGAAACCGCACGCGACGGCGCAAAAGCCTGTGCCGCACTGCCGCGCCATCGCCGCGCCAGCATCCTCGAACACGCCGCACTCAACATCGAACGCGACGCCAAAACCTTCGCCCGACTCATCGTCGACGAAGCCGGCAAGACCCTCAAACAGGCGGAAAAAGAAGTCAAACGCTGCGTCAACACCCTCAAGCTCTCGGCCGAAGAAGCCAAGCGCAACGCCGGCGAAATCGTCCCGTTCGACGCCTACGAAGGCGCCGAATCGCGTCAGGGCTGGTTCACCCGCGAACCCCTGGGCCTGATCGTTGCCATCACCCCCTACAACGACCCGCTCAACCTCGTCGCCCACAAACTCGGCCCGGCCATCGCCGGCGGCAACGCGGTGATCCTCAAACCGTCCGAACTGGCCCCGTTGTCCGCCCTCAAACTGGTGTCGTACCTGGTCGCCGCCGGCCTCCCCGAAGCCATCGTCACCGTCGCCACCGGCGGCGCCGAACTGGGCAAAGCCTTGGTCGCCGCCCGCGACGTGCGGATGATCTCCTTCACCGGCGGCTTCGTCACCGGCGAACAAATCGCCCGCACCGCCGGCCTGAAAAAACTCGCCATGGACCTCGGCGGCAACGCCCCCGTCATCGTCATGGGCGACTGCAACCTTGACGCCGCCGTCGATAGTTGTGTCTCCGGTGCGTTCTGGGCTGCTGGGCAAAACTGCATTGGCACCCAACGGCTGCTCATCCACGCACCGATCTACGAAGCCTTCCGCGAACGCTTCGTCAACCAGGCCCAAGCCCTCGTCGTCGGCAACCCACTGCTCGCCAACACCGACATCGGCCCGATGATCACCCAACAAGCTGCACAGAACGCCGAGCAAGTGGTGAACGAAGCGCTGCAACAAGGCGCCACGTTGCTCTGCGGGCACCGGCGTCAGGGCAATTGTTATGCGGCTACTGTGTTGGAAAACGTCGATCATTCCAGCCGGCTCTGGTGCAACGAAGCGTTTGCGCCGGTGGTGGTGTTGCAGCCGTTCGAGACGTTTGATGAAGCGATTGCGTTGGCTAATGAGCCTGAGTACGCCCTTCACGCGGGGATTTTCACCAATGATTTATCCACGGCGATGAGCGCTGCGCGACGGATCGAGGCGGGGGGCGTGATGATCAATGACTCGTCGGATTTCCGGTTTGATGCGATGCCGTTTGGCGGTTCCAAGTACGGCAGCTTGGGCAGGGAAGGGGTGCGGTTTGCGTATGAGGAAATGACCCAGCCGAAGGTGGTTTGTTTGAATACGTTGGGGTGAGGGGCCAGTCAGTCCCGAGGAGTCGCTTTAGCTGTCATGTCGCTAAAACGCCGTTTTGACGACACGTTTTGTTCTCATGTCGTCGGTAGCGACATGAGGAGGGAACGTGTCGCAGAAATCGCAAAACGGCGACACGTTATCCTCTCTTGGCGGGGTGGTGCGGCGCGGTGTTTATTGGACGCTTGGAATCCAGGGCGCGACTGACGTTTTCTTGCGCCATTGCCTACAACTACGCCAGAATCCGCCGGCTTGTGCGTTTTGGGGGCCGTCGGTAGTTTGAGTCTTGTCACTGAGCATCAGTGATCGGGTTTCGCAGCCCGGACTCTATAGGCGCACAACGTCACCTTCGGAAGCAGATTGTCCTATGTCTGTTATTTCGTCAGAGGTGGCTGTGCGTGGGAGACCCCATGGGTCTGCCGGTCCCTAGAGTCCCGGTCTGCGAACCCGCGTACAGCTGCCACCCCAACTTCGTTTCGCAGCGAATGGTGGTAGCTCCAACAGACTCTAGGAGCTTTACCATGGCTAAAATTACACCAAACCCGCCAACGCCAGATGAGCATGTGTCACGCGCTCAGACTGCTCGTAACAAGAAGCTTGATGATGCTGCCACCCGGGCATTGGATTTTTATCTGAAGCCTACTCCGAAGAAAGAAACGTCTGACAACCCCAACAGCATTTTCCGTATTGCGCCGGATGTTGATTCGGAATGCTTGCTTGCTAGTCTCAGTGAGAACCTGGCTTCGGCGAATGCCATGATCAGTGATCTGGCGTTTGATCTGGATGGGTCGCGACGGCGTGTTGCGATGGGGATTTTGCAGGTGATTGAGGTGAGTGAACTGTTGGCGAATCGGGCTTTGGATATTGTTGAGGTGAGGTAACAAGGGCCCGCGCTTACCCCAGGTATGGAAAAAAGGTCCTGCACAGCAGGACCTTTTTTATGGTCAGAGCACTGAGTTATCGGGGATATAAGTTCAGTAGAGATGAGCAGCTCCCGTCGTGCGTTGTGGCATTAATTCGCTAGATGAACAAAGGGCGATTCTTCACTTTCCCCTGGGAGTATGATTTCAGATATCTTAATGACATCATTAAATTCACAGAACAAATCGACCCATCTAGCAAGGAAAGCTCGGCCATGGCCATAGATCTAAAAGACGACGACCAACTCAAGGCCGCCTGTGAAAGTGCTCTGCAGCAATACCGCCTTTCCGCAGGCCATGACGCGTGGGTCAATAAGCTCTCAAATTTCCTTCTCAGGGTTCGCAACACGGATCATCAGGAATTCATCACTGAAGCTTTCCAGAAAGAGCTGTGGGACAGCGAGGCAGTGTCGGCGACTGGCATGGGCCGAATCGATATCTCTGCTGTGGTCAAAGAACCTCTGGTCGTCGAATGTTTGTGGCGGTTGAAATCGCTGTCTCCCGACCTCGATCCTGTCCAGCAGGAGCAGTTGATCAATGACACTTGGTCCCAAGTGGCTGAGCTGGTGGAACCACTCGTCAAGCGTAATCCACGATTGAAGCGCTATCGTCTATTCGCTGCCCTGTGTCCTGAGTACTTCACAACCATTACGCATCACCGGAAGCTGCGCGAGTTGGCGGTCTCCATGGGCATTAGTCGCGGTGCTGAAAATCGATTAGCACTACATCGTCTGGTCAAACGGCGCGTTGATGCGGTATTGGGCGAGCCAGGGCCCATTTTCTCGCAGGGCTGGGTGGAGCGCATGACGCTCCCATGGCTACTCTACGTGTTACATGTACAGAATCAGGAGCTGGAAGCTACCGAGACCGCAGATCTGACGACGGGGGAAGAAAAGCTCAATCCTCTTCCCGCTGATCGTCGACGCCGCGGCATGCTTGCGATAGGTGGGTACGTTTCGACCATTCGAGCAATGATCGAGTTTGCGAGAGAGGGCTGTACTCGAGAAGACTTTCGCCAGCATATGTGCTCATTGAATCAAGCATTGGCGCCTGCCACGATTTCTACTCAGATGAATGCTCTAATCGCTGAGTGGGGGGTCTTGCGAGCAAATGGCGATAATCTTGTTTTGACTTCGAGAGGGGAAGGTTTTCTGGAGTCCGGAGACCCTGATGAAGTCTCCGACTGGCTTTTGACGCGAATACTGGGGCTCGACAATCTTCTATATGCTTTGAAGACAGCGCCGATGCCAACCAAAGCGGCCGTTGCTGAGTTGCAGAAAATCAACGCAAATTGGAAAAGCACCTTTGTGCCCAACAGCTTGATCAACTGGACACGGGCACTGCAATTGGTCGAGTTATCGAACGATAAAATGCTTCGTCTGACCGAGCGAGGAGAGAGCTGGGCTGCGCGTATTCACTGGGTCCCGGATGTGCTGGTGATCGCCGCTCCGTTGTCTACGGTTGCTGATGGCTCTGCTGGGAGTCTGGTTCTCGGCGGTTCGCTGGAACGCCCTCCACTCAAGCAAATCATCGCCAGTTTTGACGAAAACATCCGCTTTAAGGACGAGCTCATTGGTCAACTCGACGCAGGGTTGTGGGGACATCCCCGTCGACACTTTGCCGTGCTGACAGGCCTGAGTGGTGCGGGTAAAACACTGTTGGCGCGGGGTTATGCCCTTGGTATGCGCAGCAATGAAGATGACCCGAAAAGCGGGTTGCTCATTGTTCCGGTGCAACCAGGTTGGCACGATCCATCGTGTTTGTTGGGTTACGTTAATCCACTGGACAGCGATGCCTATGTACGTACGGGTTTCCTCGATTTTCTGCTTCAGGCCGGCGCAGACCCCGATCGACCCTACACGGTGGTGTTGGACGAAATGAACCTGTCCCATCCTGAGCAATATTTCTCGCCATTGCTCTCGGCTATGGAAACCGGCGACACCATCGAACTGCACGCCCAGGGGGGTGAAGTAAACGGCGTACCGCCGAACGTTCCCTATCCCAGCAACCTCGTCATCATTGGCACCGTCAACATGGACGAAACGACCCATGGCTTGAGCGACAAGGTGCTTGATCGTGCTGCCGTTATCGAGTTTTGGGACATCGATGTTGAGGCTTTTCCAGGTTGGAGAAACTGTGAACTGTCTGAGCAGCAAATCACCGTTGTACGGCAAACGCTCAAGGAACTCGTTCAGGCCCTACGTCCCGTGCGTCTGCACTTTGGTTGGCGCACGATCCGTGACGTGATTGGTTACGTCCAAGAGGCCGAGCGGGGAGGAGTGATCGAATTCAACGGCGCGTTGGACCAAGCGATTTACGCCAAAGTACTGCCCAAGCTCCGGGGAGAAGATAGTCCACGCATTAAGACTGCCTTCGGTTCGGTGAAGAAGGTATTGGAAAATGCCGACCTTAAAGCATCCACTCAAAAGGTTCATGAACTGCTTGATGACCTGCAGTATCTCGGATCCGCCCGGTTCTGGCGCTAACCATGGCGATTATCCGTTGTATCGACATGCATGGAGGTCATTTCGAAGTGACGCCCGATGATCTATCTCCGGGCTTTAGCGAGCTCGGCGACTACTTTTTTGTAGCGATACCCGAGCATCGATTTTACATCGACGACGTACCGCTCGCTGAGGTGCTCCATCAAGGCGCAGCTGTATGGGCATGGAGTCCCGGGTTTTACGCGGGCGAGGTTGTGGCCGAGCTGATCAGTCAGGATAAATTGATCGCCAGCTATCGCTTGGATGTTTCGCCTCACGCCACGAAGTTAGGGCGCGAGTCGTTCTCCCAAATGATTGACGAAATTCTCTCGTTCGACGCTAACCTCTTGTTTGGTACTGAGCACGCTCAAACGAAAATTGGCATCGACGGCAGCTCGACCAACCCGCATCTTCAATATTCGAGATTGCGGCAGTATGGGGCGCAGCTCATCACAGCCTGTACCCGCGTGACGGAAAAGCCGCTGACCCGCTTACGTCGCGAACGAACTCAGGCGAATGCCAACCACGTTAAACGGCTTGACCAACAAGCGATCCGCAAGGCATTGAGAGATCCAGCCGCTCTTTCTTTTTTGCATTCAAGCGCCGCACCATCCTGCGCGCCTGATCAGGTCCAGTTCGATATCTCCACGGTTTTTAATGACCTTGATCATCCGGCAAATCAAACCTTGGCGTGTACCCTGATCGAAGTCATGCGTCGTTGCCGACAAGTAAGTCTCGAATTTCAAGCGCAGCTAAACAAAAAGGATCGCGAATCCAGCACCCGATCTGCTTTAGCTCCCCGACTGGTTCGCAGGATCGAGTATCTAGAATCGTTGTATGGATCGTTGCGCCGTATCCAGCGTATGGAGCCGTTCCGGAGCCTCAAAAATAGCAGCCTGTCCGCAGCGGGACTGAACGCGGTATCAGCCCATCCGGTGTATGCGAGAGCCTACCGATTTGCCTGGTACACATTACGATCAGGATGGATGGGTGACACCAACGGCGAGAGTTTATGGATAAGCCCAACCTGGGAAATCTATGAGCGCTGGTGTTACGTGAAAATCGTTGAGCAAATGCGGCAGCGGTATCCACAGTTGGAGTGGGTTGGGGAATATCCCTCGCAGCGTGTCGATTGCATTCGGTGGATAGGAAAGGGCACTGATTTTGAAGTAAGCGTTTGGTTGCAGGTGCAGTGTTCCTCCTTTGGTGAAATGCCCTATAAGGGGTTTTCCAGCATTTCTAGGCAGCGATTTCCCGACATCGTAATTACTCTGGAGTCACCCGAGGCGAGCCGGTTTTTTATAGCTGATGCAAAGTATAGGGTCAGTAGGCAAGGAGTTCTGGAGGGGATGGAGTCCGCGCATATATACCGCGATAGCCTGCGATGGAACGGGCGTCGGCCGGACTGCGTGGTCTTGCTGGTGCCTAAGGGCGGCGGCGTTTCCGGAGTGGAATCTGATGACTATCGGCGTACAAATGGAGTGGGGGTGGTTGTTATGGGCTGTGGTGACGACGCTGTTGTTGTGGCGAATATATGGGATGAGTTGGGTAGCCCTCTGACTGCGACCATGGAATGAATAGCCCCGATGAGCGCTCAGATTGTACAACAACCTACTGCACAATTACCCGGTCGCTATCTCCGGCTTGAAACTACTGGACGTTAACCGCTTCAGCGCGATATCAAGCGCCTGATCATCGAACAGCTTGCTTTTACGAGCCGCAGCACCCGCTCCGCCATCCCAATGCTTCAAAGCCTCGCGCACGGCGGGAACAGTCGGGGAAATCCCATCTTGGCTCAGCAACCAATCAACCGTTGCCAACAACTCCATGCCGAATGGCGATTCAAAGCCATCGATCAACTCAGCGGTGCGCTCCAAGGCCTGGGCGTATTCCTTGGCTTCTGTTTGGAGATAGGTCTGTAGGAAAGCTTTGCGCCGTTCGTCAAACCAGATCACATCGCTGATACCCGCATCACTGATGCGCTTGTCGCAATGCAGATAGCTTCCGTCCAGATTGTTGAGCAGATGCTCCAGCCGGTTGGCATACGGCCCGTACTTATGAACTACAAACTGAAGATTCAGAGGGTTTTCGGTATCTGGCAGCTTTTCGATGGCGCGCTCAAGAAACCAAGCCAGCTTCTGAATCTCAAGCAGGCTGCATTCCATACCCAGAACCCAGTAGCGACGAACCAATTCGGCAATCAGTGCACGAGCAGGTGTGAGCTTCTCCACACCGTTGCGCTTAGCAACGTTCAAGTACTGGTTGGACGGCTCGAACACCAGCACATCGACATCCAGATCACTCAAGACCTCAATAATCTGCTCGCGAACCTCGGGCCATTTCAAACCACCGTTGCCAGCGCCTAGCGGTGGAACCGCCACGGACTTCACATGGTTTTCAATCAGGAAACGACGCAGGTCGTGCAGACCTTCGGTTATCCACGCCATCTGCGAAGGTGAGCGCCAGTGACGTTTGGTCGGGAAGTTCACAATCCAGCGTGGCCCTTCCAGTTCGTTGACCGCCGTTACGTGAACCTTGCCCGTCTCCACTTCGCCAGCCTCGCAGGCAGCCAAGTACAGACGGTAATTCTCCGTGAAGCGCTCCTTGCACATCAGCGCGATACCTTTACCCATCACGCCCACGGTATTCACCGCGTTGACGAGGGCTTCGGCTTTGGCTTCCAGAACGTTGCCTTGGGTAAAACGGATCATTGGAATTACCACCCTGGGTGCGCAAGAAAAGGCAACGCCAAGCCCCTTACGGCTACGTCCTGCTCTATGCGTATTTTCATTGCCTCGGTGTAGCACATGATGCCAAGGGGGCCTGTAATTGGCAGATTTAGTCGGTGAGGATAACCGAATTCCTGCTCGTTGACCCTTTTCCGCCTTTGTAGGGGCCGGCAGAGTGCCAATAACTGCGTTCAGGGTTAAGCACAGGCCTGTGCGTTGCCAGCTCGTGCAGGTAGACTTCAGCAGATTTAAAACGACTATGGAAAAGTAGAGTTGAGTTCAACCATCATGCGTACTGAGCCTTGGGTTACTGCCGAGCAGGTCTCGCTTCATTTGGGTGTGGCAAAGGACACGGTCTATCGTTGGAGGGAGCGGCGAGGCATGCCAGCCCATCGCATTGGTAGGCTCTGGAAATTCCAGCTCTCCGAGGTTGATGAATGGGTACGTACTGGTGGGGCGGATGACTCTACTGACACCGACGCGCAACACAATTAGCGTATTGATTAAGGAAGAACACCTAAATGGTTTTCAGCGAAGACTCGCGCGTCAAAATCCCCTGCATCCTGCATCTAGTTCGCTTGGGCTACAGCTATCTTTCTTTAAAGGGGGCTTCTTGGGATGAGCAAACTAATATTTTTCCAGCCCTTTTTTGCTCTTCACTTGCCAGGATCAACCCCGGTGTAGAAGCCAATGACATCGACCGTCTGTTAGCTGAAGTCAAGCTCTTGTTGGACAACGAAGATCTCGGCCAAGCTTTCTACGACAAGCTCACCGAGCGGTCTGGCGTTCGCTTGATTGACTTTGAAAATTTCGATAACAACAGCTTCCATGTTGTCACCGAGCTGCCCTGCCGAAATGGCGATGATGAGTTCCGGCCCGACATTACCCTGCTTATCAACGGAATGCCGCTGGCCTTCATCGAGGTCAAGAAGCCCAACAACCGCGAAGGCGTGTTGGCAGAGCGCAACCGCATTATCACGCGCTGCCGCAATCTGCGCTTCCGTCGCTTTATCAACATTACCCAGTTGATGGTCTTCTCCAACAACATGGAGTACGAAGATGGTTCGCCGCAGCCCATCGAAGGCGCCTTCTACGCCAGTCCTTCGTATGACTTGCCAATTTTCAACTACTTCCGTGAAGAAGAAACGCTGGATTTTGCTGAGCTGCTATCCGCTGAAGATGACGCTATTGAAAACGATGTGCTGCGTGACAACAACCTCAACGTCATCAAGCACAGCCCGGAGTTCCTCAGTAACAAGGATCTCAACGCACCGACCAATCGTATCTGTACTTCATTGTTCAGCCGCCAACGCTTGGCCTTTCTGCTGCGTTTTTCGATCGCTTACGTCAACGAGGCTGACGGTCTTCAAAAGCATGTCATGCGCTATCCGCAGCTTTTCGCCACTAAGGCGATTGAGAGGACGCTTAATGCCGGAGTGCATAAGGGCATCATTTGGCATACTCAGGGCAGTGGTAAAACCGCACTTGCCTATTACAACGCCCGCTTTCTGACGGACTACTTTCAGCGTCGGGGTATCATCCCGAAGTTTTATTTCATCGTTGACCGGCTCGATCTGCTTACTCAGGCCCAGCGCGAATTTTCTGGCCGAGGACTGATCGTTCACAGTATTGATAGCCGAGATGCCTTCGCCCGCGATATTAAGGCCACCCAGGTGTTGCACAATCACAGCGGCAGACCGGAAATCACTGTGGTCAACATCCAAAAGTTTCAGGATGATCCGGACGTGGTGCGTACCGAGGATTACGACGTCAGCATTCAGCGCGTCTATTTCCTTGATGAGGTACACCGCAGTTATAATCCGCAGGGCAGTTTTCTCGCTAACCTCAGCCAGTCAGACCGCAATGCCATCAAGATTGGTCTTACTGGCACCCCCTTGTTAGGTGACGATCGCAATTCTCGGGCCTTGTTCGGCGACTACATCCACAAGTATTACTACAACGCATCTATCGCGGATGGCTATACCCTGCGGCTGATCCGGGAAGAAATCGCAACGAACTACAAGCTCGTTCTCCAGGAAGCGCTGGCCGCCGTGGAGCTGCAACAGGGCGACATCGACCGTAAGCTCATCTATGCACACCCCAAATTTGTCGAACCCATGCTTGAGTACATCGTGCGTGATTTCGAAAAGAGCCGTGGGGCGCTAGCCGACGCCAGCATAGGCGGTATGGTGATCTGTGACAGCGCCGAACAGGCCCGGCAGATGTTTGAGATCTTTAATGCTGCTCACGCCAAGCCCAACCTCAACCTACAGGATTCCTCGCAGGCCCTGATCGCCGCCGCGAAGCCCAGCAGTTACGCTGCCCGCAGCCTGCTTAAGAACCGTGTCAAAAGCGCCGCACTGATCCTGCACGATGTGGGAAACAAGGAGGAGCGCAAACAATGGGTGGAAGACTTCAAGGCAGGCAAGATCGACCTGCTGTTCGTCTATAACATGTTGCTCACCGGTTTCGATGCCAAACGTCTGAAAAAGCTCTACCTTGGCCGGGTGATTCGTTCGCACAACCTGTTGCAGGCGCTTACCCGCGTCAACCGCACCTATAAAGATTTCCGCTATGGCTACGTGGTTGACTTTGCCGATATCCGCAAAGAATTTGACGCTACTAATAAAGCCTATTTCGACGAGTTGCAGGCCGAGCTAGGCGATGAGGTTGAACACTACTCAAATCTGTTCAAGTCAGCTGAAGAAATCGCCGAAGAAATCGAGGCGATCAAAGACATTCTATTTAGCTTCAACATCGAAAATGCCGAAGAATTTTCGCGGCAGATTACCCAAATCCAAGATCGCACCATGGTGCTGGCGCTCAAAAAGGCGCTGGCTGACGCCCGTAGTCTCTACAACCTGATTCGCCTGCAAGGTGACTACCCGCTCCTACAACAGCTTGATTTCCAGAAGCTCAACCAGCTCTACCGCGAAACCTGCAACCACCTTGACATGCTCAACCTGAAAGAAAGCATCGAATCCAGCACCGACACCAGCAATTTACTTAACGTGGCGCTGGAAGATGTGCTGTTTATGTTCACCAAAGTTCGTGAAGAAGAGTTGGTGTTGGCTGACAAGCTCAAGAACACTCTGCGCCAAACTCGCGAGGCCTTGGCCGACAACTTTGATCAGCAAGACCCCAAGTTCATTACTCTCAGGGAGGAGCTGGAGCGACTGTTCAAGAAAAAGAAACTCAACGAAGTCACTCAGGACGAAATGACTGCCAACATAGGCGCACTCAACGCGATTCATGATCAAGTCAAAGAGCTGAATCGGCAGAACAACCAGTTGCGCGCTAAATACCGGGGCGACGCCAAATACACCCGCATACACAAACGTCTGAATGAGCGTGGCGGTCTCACTCAAACCGAACGTCGTCTGTTTGAGGCGCTCTCCGGTGTCAAACAGCATGCCGATGAGCAGGTGCTACAGAACACCCAGCTAGTGAACAATGAAAGCTACTTCGAAGGGATGATGATGCCGCTGGTGATTGATGAGTTTCAAAATCGCCAGAAAATTCAGCTCACCCCAGACGCTTCTCGCACCATCAACCGGTTGGTGGTAGCCGAATACATCAATGAATTTGCCTCAGGCACTCGGATAGGAACACGTACGTGGTAACGCAAGAATTTGAGCAACGCACCCGCCAGCTGATCGATAGTCTCAAGGGCATCTGCGCTGCCTATGGCCTCGGCAACGATGGCAACGAATTCAAGATCATCACTCAGGTCTTTCTCTATAAGTTTCTCAACGATAAATTCACCTACGAAGCCAAGAAAATTCGCCCAGAGCTAGGTCAGGCCCTTACTTGGGAGAAGGCTATGGCAGCCCTTACCATTGATGAGTTGGACATGTTGCAGCTGCAGATGGGCCCGGATACGGCTCGTCTGAAGCCTGAGCACTTCCTGGCTCATCTGTTCGGTCGGCAGAATGCTCCCGAATTTGCCAAGCTGTTTGACGACACTCTGCAAGATATCGCTTATACCAATAACGATATCTTCGCAGTGAAAACCGATGGCGGCGAGAAGATCAGGCTTTTTGATCGGGTCAGCGAATTCATCGCCGATCCGTCCAAACGCGACAATTTTTGCCGTGCACTAATAAATAAATTGGTGGAGTTCAGCTTCGAGCGTATTTTTACCCAAAAGTACGACTTCTACGCCGCGCTTTTTGAATACCTGATCAAGGACTATAACAGCAATAGTGGCGGTAAATACGCCGAGTACTATACGCCACATTCCGTGGCTAAGATCATGGCAGCCATCCTGGTGCCGGAGCAGGTGCGTGGAAAAATAAAAAATGTAAGCTGCTACGACCCGTCTGCCGGTTCCGGCACCTTGTTGATGAATATCGCCCATGCTATCGGCGAGCAGCGTTGCAGCATCTATTCGCAAGATATTTCGCAAAAGTCATCTAGCTTGTTGCGACTAAACCTGATCCTCAACAACTTAGTGCACTCCATTCCTAATGTCATCCAGGGCAACACTATGCTTCACCCATACCATCGGGAAGAGGGGAAGACGCTTAAAAAATTCGATTATATCGTCAGCAATCCACCGTTTAAGATGGATTTCAGCGATTTTCGCAACGAACTGGATAGCAAGGAACATAGAGAGCGTTTTTTTGCTGGGGTACCGAATACTCCTAAGCAGGCCGTCGGCAAGATGGCCATTTACCAACTTTTTTTGCAGCATATTATTCATTCGCTAAAGCCTGGCGGTAAAGCGGCGGTGGTAGTACCTACTGGATTCACCAGTGCGCAAAGCGGTATTGACAAGGGAATCCGTCAGCATCTGGTAGATAACAGAATGCTGGCTGGTGTGGTCGCTATGCCCAGCAACATCTTCGCTACAACTGGCACCAATGTATCAATCCTGTTCATTGATGCCACAAATAAAGAAAATGTGGTTCTGATCGACGCCTCAGGCCTCGGTACTAAGGTCAAGGACGGCAAAAATCAGAAAACCCTTCTTTCCGATGCCGAGGAAGACCGGATCATTGCCACATTCAATAGCAAACAGGCCGAGGAAGATTTCGCCGTAGTGGTCAGCTATGCCGACATTGCCGCCAAGGACTACAGTCTCAGCGCCGGACAGTACTTCGAGGTGAAGATCGAATATAGCGAACTGACGCCCGTACAATTTACGGCAGAGATGCGAGGCTTCAGTGAAAGATTGAATAAGCTCTTCGACGAGTCGACTGGTCTCAAGGCAGATATAAATAAGCAGCTGGCAGGGTTGCGGTATGAGTAATGTGATCAAGACCAAAAAGGTATTTGCTGGCAAAACAGCCCCGTTGCGTGAGCTGTGTTTTTCAATAACCGACTGCCATCATTCAACTCCTGTCTGGAGTGAACGCGGAAAAATAGTTGTTAGAAGCTTCAACATAAGAAGCGGTAAGCTCGACCTGAGTAGCACCTCTTACACGGATGAGAAAACGTTTCAGGAGCGAACTTTACGGGCCAAGCCTGAAGGGGGAGATTTAATCATTACCCGGGAAGCGCCGATGGGTGAGGTGTGCATTATCCCCGACGGCTTAGAGTGCTGTCTTGGTCAACGGATGGTTCTAATAAAGCCGAATCCGGAGAAAATTACCAGTGAATATCTTCTTTATGCAATGCAGTCCGATTTTGTTCAAAGGCAAATAAATCAAAGCGATAAGACAGGCTCTATTGTTAGTAATTTGCGAATTCCCTTGCTAAAAGAACTTGAGATTCCCCTGGTTGATCAATCCGAAAAGATTGCCGTTGTCCTATCCACTATCGATGCCAAAATTGACTGTAATAACCATATTAATGCCGAGTTGGAGGCTATGGCCAAGACGCTTTACGGCTACTGGTTTATGCAGTTCGACTTTCCAGACTTCAACGGCAAACCCTACAAATCCTCCGGCGGTAAGATGGTCTATAACACCACGCTGAAACGGATTATTCCATGCGGGTGGTCAGATTCTAATATTCTGGCCGTTGCTGACCTGCTTGGTGGTGGCACGCCCACTAAAAAGAAGGCTGAGTACTGGGGGGGAGATATTCCATTCTTCACTCCAACTGATGCCGATGGGCAAAGCTTCAAATTCTCGACGGCAGACTACATAACTGATGAGGGTCTGAAAGGCAGTAGCACCAAGGTCTTTGGTAGACATACTATTTTCATCACTGCGCGCGGATCTGTAGGCAAGCTAGCACTGGCAGGTGTCGATATGGCAATGAATCAATCCTGCTACGCTCTGCGCGCCAAGCCTGGGATCAGTCACACATTTCTGTTCTTTCTTGCTAAAGAGTTGATCCATCACCTACAGGTTAAATCTTCCGGATCTGTTTTCGACTCTATCGTCTCGAATGATATTGAGCTGACTAAGCTAGCAATTCCAACGGAGGATGTCATCGAGAAGTTCGCAGCGGTAGTTGAGCCCGCGTTCGAGAAAATAGCCAGTAACATCCAAGAAAACCTGCAACTTACTCAGCTCCGCAACTGGCTGCTGCCGATGCTGATGAACGGCCAGGTAACGGTTGCTTAGTCGGATGTTGCGGTGTGGTGTGTTGTTCTAGTTGCATGGAGCAGGTGCTCAATACGAATCCATGGTCAAGATGATGCAGTTAAGCACTTGAGCATGAAACGGCAGATCATTTCTGTCATATAAAAAGTCGGGATGGCAGCGGCCAACCCGACGTTTGAGTGTGGTGCAAGGATGACGTTTTGTATCCGGCCCATGCACTCATAGCTTTCAAATATTAAAAAGCCGGCTTATGGCCGGCTTCTCGTTGACTGATTCAGCTCGTTTTTGACAAACCTTACCAGCCTTCAAAACGTACATCCGGCTCTTGCGGCCGGCTGTGGGACTTGGTCAGAAAGTGATCTGCCTTGTCGGTGCGAGGCGTGGGCTCGCAAATGTGGGGCGGAGGATACGCGGGTTTGCTTTGGAATCCCAGTGGTAAGTGGTGTGGAATCATTGGGTTAGGGGTGAGAGGGTTAAAGATCGCAGG